>CANQLS010000139.1 GCA_947624765.1 uncultured Clostridia bacterium | reverse complement strand
CAAAAGCCAGTTTCACGCATCATCTCAATATCAAAATTCGTACGTTGTTCAATACGTTGTGCTTCCAACAATTTATTCTGTGATTTTAACTCTTCAATTCTCTCTTCTAATTCTTCTTCAATAGTCGTAATTGCCCTTTCCATCTTAGCTTTAGAAGTAGCATAATGAGAATTTGGAAATATCAACACATGATTTCTACTAGCAATTTTATGACCTGTCAAAGGATTAATCTCTAAAATTTTATCAATTTCATCACCAAAGAACTCTATGCGAATAGCCTTTTCAGATTCATTTGAAGGATAAATATCTACAATATCTCCTTTCACTCTAAACTTTCCACGTTTAAATTCCATCTCATTTCTTTCATATTGTCTATCAATTAAATTTTTCAAAAGAGCATCACGTTTTACAGCCATACCAGGTCGCAAAGAAATAGTCAAACCACTATAATCATCTGGATCACCCAAACCATAAATACAAGAAACACTTGCTACTATTATAACATCTTTTCGTTCAAATAATGCAGCAGTTGCTGAATGTCGCAATTTATCAATTTCTTCATTAACTGCAGAATCTTTTTCAATATATGTATCCGTCTGCGGTACATAAGCCTCTGGCTGATAATAATCATAATAGGATACAAAATACTCAACAGCGTTCTTTGGGAAGAACTCTTTGAATTCACTATATAACTGCCCGGCAAGTGTTTTATTATGTGCTAAAATGAGAGTTGGTTTATTCACTTGTGCAATTACATTTGCCATTGTAAAAGTTTTTCCGAGAACCTGTAACGCCTAGAAGTGTCTGGTATTTGTCACCATTCTTTATTCCATTTACTAAACTTTCTATCGCCTGTGGCTGGTCGCCAGTCGGCTCAAATTTTGAATTTAATTCAAACATATTGACTCCTTTTTAAAATTCATTATGACCAACTTCAACCCAAAAATTCGTGTAATTTTACTATTTTTTCCATTATTTTTGTCATTTTTTAGTTACATAAAGTGCTTTACACGAATTAGGTCACAATCTTTTTATATCTGTTTTTTCTATCATTTTATAATTTTTCTTTGTGTTGAATTTACACCGACATTTACACCGATGTTTACACCGACACTTACACTTATAATTTATCTTTTTTTAAATTTTTTCTTATATTCTTCGCACTCGTTAATATCCATATTTCACCCTCAAATTTTTAATGATAACAATATATTCTTCATTTCGATTATATCATAGAATGGAATATTAATACCTTTTTTAGCTAGTTTTATAACTTTCATAGATGTTTCTATAATTTCATCTTTTAAAGTTTCAGCTATTTCTACATCTTGCTTTTTGGTTTGATATTTACTTTCTATGTATTCTTCAGTAGTTGGAAAAATATTTTGTATTAAAAATGTTTTTTCTTTTCCTAATACTTTTCCAAAAACAAAGTTATAAACTTTTTTCCTAGCTTTTATTTTACTTTCATATATGATTTTATACTTATCAACTTTACTGGATATTGGTACAAACCATATTATTTTTTCATTTTCTGGATCTTTAAAGCAAAAATAACAGGGTCTTTTATTACCATTTTCTTTATTTTCCATTAAATTGTATCCTTTAAACATATCAAAGAATTCATCTTTTATAAAATAAAATTTTCCATTTTCTACTTTCATTTTTACCTCATTTCTAATAAAAAATCTACCTTTAAAAAGGTAGATTTTTTATTAACATTTGTCCACCTACTCATTTATTTGTCGGAGGTAGGGCTCCGAGTAACATTCGTTCACCTGTGCATTTTTACCCCGCAAAACAGGGTTGCGGCTAACATTTGATTGGACAAGATACTCCTCAAGTATCTTTATTATTATATTCATTATAGCCTATTTTATTAACAAAAGTCAATAATTTTTGTATTTTCCTTCACAAAAAAATTCACTATGACCGCCGTTAGCCAAAAAAATCGTGTAATTTAGTAAAAAAATCCATGTAATTTTACTTTTTCCCACTATTTTTACCATTTATCTTATCATTTTTCTTTCCTATATTCTTCCATAATCATAATAAAAATTATTCCTTATAAAAGTATTTTTTCTTTTAAAGCATTTGTTTCTTTTTCAAAATCTATTAGTGCTATATCGGGATCATTTGGATTCAAGTAATAATTTAATTTTTCTTTTAATTCTTGTAACCTTTCTTTTTCCTCATTTGTTTTTTCTTTATTCATAGAATATATTTTTCTATATTCTTGTAAATCTTTTTCAATAGTTTCATTTCTTAACGTTTTCAAACCAAATATTGATGTTAATATTTCCGATACGGTTCTTCCATACGAACCTTCGATATTTTTTATTACAATTTGTCCGTCTAATTTGTCAAATACTCTTATTTCATTTGGTTGCGTACAAATAGCAATATATGGTGAATGAGTTGAAATAATATATTGAGAATTTCTATTTATATTTCTATAAAAGTCTAATATTTTTTGTTGCCACTTTGGATGTATATCAAGTTCTGGTCCATCGATTAAAACTATTGCACCGTTCTCTACATTTTGTAATAATGAACCTCCTCTAAAAAATATTTGTTTTTCTCCAGCACTTAAATCTTCTACTTTTATAATTTTATCTGTTTCTTTAATTCTAAATTGTGGTTCGAATGTATTATTATCAATTCCAATAAATTCTTTGTCTTCAAAAAAATCATTATATAGTTTTTTAAACTTATCTAATCTAATAGCTTTATCTTCTCTGCCTTCTGCTATATCATTTAAATCTTTATATTTCTCATTAACAAGAAATTGTTTTAACTGTTTATTCATTTTGTCTGAGTCTAATATTATGTTTTTTTCTTCTTTATGAATCTCTTCTACATCATTTACTTCAATATTTTTAAAATTAACTTCCGTTGGCACATACAATACTTTACTATATTTTAAATATTTAGTTATATCATCTACTGGTTTATCATCTAACAAAGTTATAATCTCACTTGATATATTTCTTACCTCTATCTTTTTTGTTTCTTTTTCCTGTAGTATTATTAATTTAATATAAGTAAAACTATTGTCAGTGCAAAAATATTTACTATTTCCATTTAAAATATTATTTATTATTTCAAAAATAGTTGTTTTTCCTGTTCCATTTAACCCAATCATTACAGTAAGATTCTCATTAAATTCCATTGTGAAATTATTAAATACTTTAAAGTTATCTATATAAATTGATTTTATTTTAAGCATCTCAAGCACGCTCCTAAATAATCATTAATCATACAAAATCTCCTACTATCTTATAATTTTTTCCTTTTTAATTTTTCATTTAATTCCCATAATGCTGTTTTATTGCTATCAAATTTAAGTTTTATCATAGCCTCTTCATAAGTCATCCATTCCATTGCTTTATGTTCATCTGATAATATTACCTCTTCATTATTTATATCCACTGCAAATGTATATTCAGGAACAACAAAAACATTTTCTCCCCAAGCAAATTCTCCTGTAATATTTACAACTGGTATTGTAGAAAAAGAATCTAACTTTCTCAATTTTTCTTTTTCAATTTTTATTTTAGTTTCTTCTTCTAATTCTCTAATAGCTGTATCTTCCTTTTGTTCGCTATCTTCTCCTCCTCCTGAAATAAATTGCCAAAAATTTTCTTCTTTCCTATAGAAAACTCCGTATAAAAAATTATTTCTTTCTTCTTTATATAAAATTATTAAAGTTTGATATGGTGCTCTCATATATACTCCCTCTTAAAATTTCCATAAGTTGCTCATATATTGTTACTGGATAACACTTTTTTAAAATAATATTCTACAACTGCACTTACAACTTACATAGCAGTTGTCAATAGCTTGCCTTTTAAAGAACTTGGCATTTACTTATTTTTTTGCTTATTTATTTTTGCCTCAAATGATCTAATTTCTCTTTTTAATTCACTATTTTGTTCAATATATAAATTTTCAAGTTCGATTCTATCTTTTTCTAAAATTTCTTTATTCTTATATTTTCTTTGCAAATTTAATAGATACTGACGTCTTGCACTCTTTTCTTTATATTCTGCAAAATAATCTTTAGGTTTTACATTTTCTTCATTTGATATATTGTTATTACCTTCTATGCTTTCAACTTCGTTTGTTTTGGACTTATGAAACAAATTATAAAACCACGTTTTTATATTAGAAAAAATATTGTTCGTCCTTAGACTATTATTCTGTTCGCTCATTGGTACCTTCTCCTCTCGTTTGCTCTAGTTCTTTATAATACATTTTTATAGTATTAATAAGTTGCATATTTAAATTTTTTTGTTCACCCTCTAATTGTTCTAACGTTGTAGTGCCTCTCTCTTTTTGTATATCAGAAAGATAGTCACTTAAGCTTTCTTTTTTCTCTGGCAATCTTAGATTAAATTCTTCC
>CANQLS010000138.1 GCA_947624765.1 uncultured Clostridia bacterium | reverse complement strand
ATAAGCCTTTAAATCTTTACATTCACCATTTACCAAAGAATAATCTCTTTTCATTTTTTTACATAGATCTACTATTAACTCTTTTTCTCTGTTGAAGTTATAGAAGATTATTAATCTGTCGTTTGTTGATTCCATTAAATCTTTTAAAACTTCTATTTTGTTAGAGTTAAAATGTCCGCACAGTTGTCTTTCATAAAGCATTTTCTTCAATACATTATCACCTACAAGTTGTTCACCATCAACTGTAATTATTGAATCTGCTTTAAAATATTCATATTCTTTTGTTGGATTACAATATTGCTTTATTTCAACTTGATTTGGTAAATCTAAAACCTCATCTGACTTTAAGAATATAGCTCCATATTCTTTTAAGTTTTCTTTTAAGTTTCTGATGTTTCTATAGCCAACCACTATTGGTAATCTAAATCCATTTACTTCAATTAATCTAGTTCTTATATAATTTTCATAAAATTCCGATTTAGGTATATTCCATCCCAGTAATCTACATTGAGACCAGAGATTTTCATATTTACCACCAACGGGTGTTCCTGATAATAAAATTACGTTCTTACAATTTAGGCTCATAATGAATTTGGTTCTTTTAGCGTTTTCATTTTGAATTAATGAACTTTCATCTAGTAATAAAGTAATATCCTTAAGTTTTAAAAGTTCTGGTCGTCTAAAAATCAAATCGTAATTTATAAAACCAATTATTTTATTATTTTTAGCTAAATCTACAAAATCTTTTACAACTAATTTATTTGTAGTTAAATCCATTCTTATATAACGACTCGGATTGTAATATTTTCTAAAATGTTCCATCCAATCATCAAGTTTTGATTTTTGGCAAACAATTAGATTGATATTATTTTTAAGTTGAATTAATTTTTCTGCTCCTACAAATGTTTTACCCTAAACCCATATCCAAATAATAAGCAACTCTATTTCTGTTTAAAGTCTTTTGTAAAATTTGTTCTTGAAATGGATATAAGTTCATTAACATCCCTCCTTTTCTTTCAAATTATCTGTTTCACGATTGTTACCACGAAATTCATCATATAAATTTTTTATATACTCATTCATATTTTCAAGTGAGTCATTCAATTGTTCTTGTATCATATAAATTAAAATTGTATATTCTTCAAATTGATATTTCAACGAGTACCAATCTAGGGTTTGATCGTTCGGGTATCTAGTTGTTTCAAAATGATTAGTAAGTAGTCCCAACAAACCTTTAATTCTATCTATTTCACAATAGATATCTTCTAATTCACTTATTTTTTTAATCATAAATCCTCTCTTTCTTTCAACCAAAACTTGACAAATTTTAGTATCTATGCTAAAATAGATACATAAATAACTTTTTATAGTTATTTTGTAAAAGTGTGACCGACCAAAGTACACTTTTTTCTATTTACAAACATAATACTTATCTCCCTGATTAGTATATTTTTCTGCAACTTCAGTTCCATACTTTTTACATTCAGTTCTAACTTTTTCATAACTTTTTTCATCATCGTTTTTTATAAATGCAATTCCTAGAACTAGAATTAAACCTAATGTTGCAAAAATAATAAGTTTTTGTTTCATTTATTTTTCCTCCATTCTTTTTAAATAATTAATGTTAATACTGAAATATTTGACTACAAATTCCATTGGTACTAATCCACGTGGTAATCTATAGCCCTGATTTTCTAAATCATCTTTAATTTCTCTTTTTATTTCTTGTGCCTTATTAGTTCCCACCCTTCCAATTGCTTTAATATCATTAACTGTAGCCCATTGATTTTTTAATAATTCTAATAATTCACTCGAATTTAAAGTTTGACTGACTTTCATTTTTCCTCCTATTCATCTTCTTTGTAACTCTTTTTGGTTACATTTTCTTCAAAAAAAATTTCGTTATAATCGGCTTCTAAAATGCTTAATATTTTTTTTACTTCAGGTAAACTAAAATCTAATTTCCCGTTTTCTTTACAATTATAATTATTTTTTGAAATTCCCAATAACTTTCCCATTTCTTCTTGAGTTAATCCTTTTTCATTTCTTTTTCCAATAAGTTTAGGATACATCTTACTCTCCTTTCTGTAACTTTTTTTAGTTACAGACCAATATTAACATATTATTTTTTTCTTGTCAACAGAAAAAGTGAAATTTTTGTTGATTTTTTCACTTTTTTAAGTTATAATGTTATTCGAAGGGAGGATTTATATAATTATGGATTTTGAAAATGAGGATAATTTAGATTTTCAATTAAACAAAATTGCTTCGGAAATAATAAAAGAAAAAAGATTAAAAAAAGGATATAGTTTAGAAGAACTTGCAAATAAATTAAATAATATTATTACTAGACAATCTCTTTTCAGATATGAAAATAATGAAGCTAGAATGAAAAATAAAATATTTAAAAAAATATGTTTAGCTTTAGATGAAAATCCTAATGATGTTTGGAATGAAATAAATGATAAACTTATTAATAATCTTACTTTTGATAATGCAACTCCTGTTGATATTTTATCAGATACTGTGTTAATTCCTGTTTTAGGAACTATTAAAGCAGGAATACCGATGGAAGCTCAACAAGATATAATAGAATATGTTGATATACCTCGCGAATGGACAAGAGGTGGGAAAAAGTTTTATGGATTAAAAGTAAGTGGAGACAGCATGTATCCAAAATACGAGGAGAACGATTATGTTATTTTTGAAGAAACCGTTGATTATGTTTCTGCTAATAATAAAGATTGTGCTGTCATGGTAAATGGTTTTGATGCCACCTTTAAAAAGGTTACAATAAACGAAAATGGCGTCATGCTAACACCTTTTAACTTAAATAATTCAGATGGTTATCAACCAACTTTTTACACAAAAGAACAAGTTGAAAATCTACCAGTAAAAATCGTTGGAATTGCTAGAGAAAAAAGAACCAGATTATAAATAATGTTTTAAAATCAAAATGTGTGAGGTGATTCATTTGAAAAATTTAGTATTTAATCCAGAATTAGCCAAAAAAATTGGTTTAAATGAAGCCATCATATTACATCAAATAAAATATTGGTGTGATATAAATAAAAGCAAAAAAGTAAATTATGTGGATGGTTACTATTGGACATTTAATACTTTTGAACAATGGCAAGAACAATTTCCTTTTTGGAGTTTATCTACTATAAAAAGAACCATATCAAAATTAGAAAAAGATGGATATATAATAAGTAGTAATTATAATAAAAAAGGATTTGATAGAACAAAGTGGTATAGAATAAATGATGACATTATATCAATTAGAGATAATGCATTAGTTCAAAATGACACAATGGATAGTTTCAAATTCAACCAACCAATACAAGAGAATAATAAAGAGAATAATATAAGACAAGAAGAAAAGAGGAAAATGATGCCCCTTGATAACAAAGATTTACATAAATTTATATTAGATTATATGAACGATTTATATTTTAATAAAACTGGAAATAAACATCCAAAATTAAAAAGTGACCAATACACTAATGTATACAATTCTTTATCTAATTGTTTGAGTGAATTATCAATAGATATAGATATTTTATATGAAATGGCTAGAAAATTTTTTGATACAAATATAGAAACAGATTATAATATCAATCATTTTGCTACAGAGGGGATATTGCTATATAGATATCTTGAATTAGGATATTATTAATATTGGTTAAAACTTATTTATTTAAGTTTTAATATATATAGAAAGGAAAAAATAAAAATGAACAAAACTTATGAATTTTATTCACTTGGCAAAGGTGGAAAAACAATAATAACCATAAAAGATGGAGCTTTGACAATTTCAAGACCAGGCTTAATGTCTAAATTATCTCATGGTTTTTCTGGAGAGAAAACAATTTTAATTAAAAACATTTCAGCTGTACAATTAAAAAAAGTTGGTTTTTCTCGAGGATATTTGCAATTTATTATGGCAGGTGCTATTGAAAAGAAAAGTGGAATTACTAAAGGTGATATTGATGAAAATATAGTATATTTTGATGCTGGAGGTAATAAAGACAAAATAAATAATGAAGCTGAGGAAATTAAAAATTAT
Organism: uncultured Clostridia bacterium; assembly: GCA_947624765.1. Lineage (GTDB taxonomy): Bacteria > Bacillota > Clostridia > TANB77 > UBA1234 > RGIG4465. Next base: position 339 of record CANQLS010000138.1, on the reverse strand, counting down.
ATAGAAAATTATAATCCAAATGATAACTCCTCATCTAATTCAAAATATGATGATTTAGCAAAACTTAAAAAGTTACTGGATAATGAAATTATCACTAAAGAAGAATTTGATAAAGAAAAAGAAAAAATTTTAAATAGTTAAAAAAGACCTCGTGCCGTTAACACGAAGTCAAAAACCCTATAAAGGGTGTAGAAATAAAAATATGTCGACCATGACTATTTCTTTTTCCTACACTCTAATTATAGCAAATTAAAATTAAAATGTAAATATAATTGGAGGTAAAAAATATGGTTTACAATGAAGAAAATAAAAATAAATGGACTAAAGATAAAAGACATT
>CANQLS010000137.1 GCA_947624765.1 uncultured Clostridia bacterium | reverse complement strand
TATACTATCTTCATCTTCTTTTATAGTGTATTGCTCTCCTTCTGGCAAATATAATTTTGCATTAAGTGATGCATCTGCAGCCATTGGTGGCACAATGAAATTTGCAGCCCATTGTTTATTATCTTTATCATATCTTCTAGTATATATATTCCCAGCGGTTTTCCATGTAGCATAATTTTCAACTCTAGCTTTATTAAGTCCAATATCTAATGCAGTTAAGTCATATGTAATTTGGTTCCTCGTTAATTTTGTTGTTTGCATATAAATCTTTTGTTCTTCATGTAGATAAATTTCCGTATTATTCCATGATTGTTCTGCATCTGATAATACAACATATCTCCATTGTGTAGGCGGTGTTGGAGGTTCTATATCCACTGGAAATTGGTGATTATGAATTTGAGATTCTGTATAATTATATCCTAACACCCAATATTCACCTCTTGTACCAGTTCCTTTCCATGCACCTCCATTTTTTGTCCATCTTCCTTCTGCTACGTCCTTCCATCTTTGACCGTCTTTTATAATTAATGGACTTCCATATACAAACTGATTATATTGATTATAAATTTCTTCATTTAATAAATAACCATTTTCAGACTTCTCTTCTAAATTCATAACATCTATCATATATTTGAAATTATCAGAATATGCATAATTTATACTTTCTATTCCAAATAATAAAATTAATAAAAAAATTATTTTTTTCATGTTACCTCCTTAGGGGCTATAACATAGAGGAAAGGGTAAGGGAATCTTTCCCCTATGCATATAGTATTATTGTATGAAGGTTGTACACCCTTCAAAATTAAAATCATTTTGAAATATATAATTCTACACGAGTTCCTCCTGTATTGTACAAATTTATTTCATATTTTCCTATCTTCTTAACTTCGATACAAGTTTCTTCCATTGATTTTTCATGCAATCTAGGAATTAATTCTTGTATGTAGTTATCTATTTTTTGTGCAGTATTTTTATCAAATATAGATTCTAATGCTTTTTGTAATTTTATATGATTATGAATATTTACATATTCGTTATTTTCTAACTCTATTAAATCTTTCCACATTTTTCCTACAGTTATTTTCATAAAACATTCTTCACTCAAATTATTATTTTGTGAAATCCTTTTTAGCTCATATGGTTTATCAGGATAAAATGTAAAACCAAATGTATATGAATGATTATATACATATCCTTCTCTTTTTCCGTAATTAATAGTAATTTGATCAATCAATCTATCATCCGGAATATAGCTAACTCCTACATACGCATCTTCTTGAATTAAACTTTCAATTAGATTAATAAGCATTTTATTTGTAACTTTTCCATCTGCAATCGTATATCCATCTAATTTCGCATATCTACCTGTATCATAAAAATAAATTTTGTTGTTTCTAATTTCATATCGATTTATATAATCAGATTTATAACTAGCGTTTCTTCCAATATTAGTTAATTTTTCAGCATTTTGTAAAGAATATTTTTTATTTGCAACAATTTCACGTCTTGCATCTAAAGCTCTGCATATAATAGTTGATGCTTCAGCCCTAGTAATAAAATTGTCACCTTTAAATGTATTATCTTCATAACCTTGAATAATTCCTAGATTATTTAAAGTTAAAACAGTTTTATCATCAGTATCTGTAAAAACTTTTTTATTTAATGTTTTATTTTCTACTTGTAAATATCTTGATAATATTTTTACTGCTTCATATCTCGTAATATATTTATCGAAATTATCGAATTCATTTTCTAAAATAAATCCATAATATTTAGATGTATTTATATACCAGTCTGGCCATGGATTTCCCTCTAATACTTTTTTATAATCTGTTCCTGTTACTAATAATTTTAAAAATTCTGCGACTGTAACATTATTTTCAGGTTTGAAAGTTCCGTCATCATATCCATTTATAACATTTTCCAATTCTAGTCTATAAATATTTTTTTCTGCCCAATGTCCTTTTACATCAGATAACTCTGCTCCATATACTAACGTTGTAATAGATAATATAATTATCGTTAAAAATATTATTTTCTTCATTCGATTATCCTCCAATTCTTTCAGCAATTCGATTTATAATATAATCTCTAGCCATATTTGCATCAATTACATCGATACAATGGCAAGTGTTTATAAAACTCCATATAAATTTTACATTTTTCTTTTTCGTTACTAAAATAACACTTGGCGTTTTTGGTATTTCTTCTATATCGCTATCTTCCAATAAAACAATAACATCATTTTTGGTAGCACGTAATTTACAGTTTTCTTTAACTTCTATGTTCTCAATACCCTTATTCTCTAAACTTTTAACTATATCATAATTTTTCCCATATTTATCAATTAGAAATAATTTCACTTTCCATCTCCTCCAATTCTGTAATATTAAACGTTGCTATTTCTCGTATTAAATTAATATCTCTTGCTTCATCTGCTGTAACTGATAGCATAATTGTATCTGGAATGCTTTCTTCTCTTAACATATCGATTTCTACACCATTACTATCAAAAACTCCAATTACATTAACATTTTCTAATATTTTAATAGTGCAATATCCGTCACCCTCATTGCCAATATAATTTCTGTTCTTTTCAGGGAAAATTTGATTAGAATATTCTGTTCTTAATGTTGCATATACATTTATTTTAGATTTTTCTTTGATTCTATACGAAACACCATTTTCTGCAGATTTTATTTTTATAGATATTTTTTCTTTGCCAGCTTCTCCTTCAAAAATAGAAAGAGCTTCTCGTGTATCAAATTGATTTTTTACTAATATTTGTCCAGCATATATTTTGCTCCTGCAATACATATCGTTTAGTTCTTCCTCTTTTTGTATAATTTTCATATTCATAACAAGAGGAATTGGAACTTCTACTTTTTTAATCTTTTCTATTGTTACTTTTTCATAATCTTCAATATCTTGTACTGCTACATAACATTCAAGTGTTGGTTCATAATTTATTAACTTTCTTTGCATATAAGTTGATATACAAAATAATATAATCGTTAATATAATTGCGATAGTTAGTATACTAATCTTTCTTTTCATATTTTCCTCCTATACTTGAAATGGTTTACTACCAGCTGTTTTAAACCAATCAGAAATAGTTGTCATCATATCGCTAAAAAGTTGTTCCATTTGTGGATAAAATAAAGTGATAATAATTACTAATAGTAGACCCGCAATAAGTATTACTTGCAATATTTCTGAACCTCTTTCACTTTTTAATTTCTGCATAAATTTTTTCATTTTTACTGCTCCTTTCATTAACTAAAAATATGATTAAATCCTTGTCCAATAGATAAAAACAAAGGATAAAATGTGATAAGAATAATATTACCTAATGCAATAATTACGCCAAATGTAATATAAACAATTTTAGCAACTGTATTTTGTTTTAATTTTTCTATCTTCTTTTCTTTTAATAATTCAGAAAGATTTTCTAATATCTCTATGATTTCAGTAGTTTCATTATATGTAGCCAATGCTTTGCAAAACATTGTTACTTCTAAAATATCAAATTTTTCTTCTAAACTTTTTGTAGCCTCTAGAATATTTAATTCTGATAATTCATATTTAGTTGAAAATTCCAGTAATGCTTTTTTGAAATCTTTATTTTTACAATTTTCATATTGTCTTTTGAGAGAATTTTTAAGTGGTACATGAGCAGAAAGTTGCAAGCAAATAGAATCAATAACATGCATTAAATCAATACAAATCTCACTATCTCTTGCTTTTCTATTGACGAAAATAAAAATATCAATTAAGAAATAACCTATTACAGAAAACAATAAAGTAATTATTGTAGAATGATAGTTTATAATTCCTGACATTGCAAATAAAAGTGCTAATAATATTTTGCACGTAAAATATGAAATTACATTTAATTTTAATGGGTATCCTTGCTTAAATAGAAAATCATCTTTAGTCTTTATCAAATTGATTTTAGAAATAAAGTTTTTGAAAATATCTTTTCTGTTGTTTGATGAAATAATATTTTTCTTTTTGTATTTATCTGCTTTCCATTTTATAGCGAAATGATTCACTATGAAAAGTGATATTACAAAAAGTAAAAATAACAGCAAGTATTGAATCATGACTTTCACATCCTTGTTACATTCGCTTTTATGTGCTCATTCTATCATGATTTTATTTCTTGTCAATACTTTTTTTAAAAATATTTTTTTTTTTTGCTACTCTCGCAACGTTTTCGACATCATTCGACAAAAAGAGATATAATTCGACATTTTTTTACCTGCATAACCATACCGCTATGCATACTGCAACTAAATCACAAAGAAGTGCAATGTATAGTGCACCTCTTGTTTTTTTTATTCCTGTTGTTGCAGTATAAATAGCTAATACATAAAGTGTTGTTTCACTACTTCCTAATATTGTTGATGCAGTTTTGCC
>CANQLS010000136.1 GCA_947624765.1 uncultured Clostridia bacterium | reverse complement strand
CAATCATACTCATATGTAGGAAATGCTAATATTGCTATTAATGACGGCGATTTAACGAATGCAGTTGTAATAGCTGGTTCAGTAGAAGGTTATGTCGAAAAATCAAATGTAGATATAGCAGGTGGAACTATTGGATATTATGAATCAATTGATAAAGGAATTACTAAAGAAGTAACAGTAACTGTTATTGGAGGAACTATAGAAAATTTTGCTGTTGGTTCTAAAGAAGAAGCTAATCTTGCAAACGGTAAATTAGAACGTGCAAATGTTATTTTAGTTGGAGGCAACATTACAAATTTAGAAGCAGGAAATATTAACTCAGCACCATTAGTCATTGACAATGATTATTACAAAGTTTTGCAAACAGAAAGTTTCAAAATAACCAATAATACTATACCTGAAAGTGAAATAGCACAATTAAATTTTTCTTTATTATTATATCCAAAACAAACTACTATGCATCCAGGATTTTCAAGACGTCTTGGACTAATTATCATCACATCACCAGAAGGATATGAATATTTATTTCAAGCTATTCCTTGTTGGCAATCTAATAAACCTGATGTTGCAAGTGTTACAGATGACGGTATTATAACTGCTGAAAGTCCAGGCACTGCTGAAATTACAGTTACCTATTTAGACAAATCGGAAACTGCAGAAATAAAAGTAGAAGAAAGTAAAATTACAGTTCCTGTTCTGCAAATTATTATACCAATCATTTTAGCTCTTCTAGTATTAATTTGGATTTATATACTTGCTTGTCAATGTAAACATTAAAACAACAGTCCCTCAGAATAACTGGGGGACTATTGTTTGTATTTAAACTTTTTAATTATCGAATGTTATATCTAAAGATACAAAATATTGTAATGAAAAGAAGAACAATGATAAATATTAATGCATCTGTTAAGTAGTCTACCACTACTTCATCGCCAATTACTTCTACATTAACAGATTTTGTTTCTTTTAAGAATGTAACTGTTATCTCTGTTTTGCCTACTGCAACGCCTGTTACTATTCCGTCATCAGTTACAGTTGCAATTCTAGGAGATTTTGATTTGAAATTCACATTCCCAGGAAACAAACTTTCATATCCTTCAGGATTTGTAATTACTGTTGCATAGATTTGTTCAGAAGCTTTCGGATCTAACGTTAAAGTATCTAAATTAAGAGTTAATTGATAACTTAAATCTGTTAATTCAGTTTCTTCTATTGTTTCATTTTCAACATTTATATCATTCGTTCTAAATACTTTATAATTTTGATTATCTATTTGCATTTGTGTTCCATCATTTATTCCAGCTGATAAATTTTGTATGTTTCCATCTAATAAATATGCTATAACTTTGTTTACCTTTTTCGTTTTAGAAGTTTCATCTTTTTCTGCACCTACATAAAAATTTTCAATATTTCCATTTCTTACTTCCAGTTCCACAGACTCAACTAATCCTTTTTGTAGACTTTCATAAGTGCCAATATTTCCTCCATTAATAAGAATATGTGATGCTTCCACGTAACCATTTTCTCCGCCTGCCACAATGCCTGCTTCCGACATATTACCACCATTCACCGTGATGTTTGTTTTGCCAACATAAGCAAAATTACTACCACCGCCATAAACTCTTCCTCCATTTGGCATTGTTATTTGATTAATTGTAATATTAACATTATTCACACGATTACCCGAACCTTCCAAATTATCTTCCGAGCCAGCATCAAACCTAACATTATCAACAACAATAGATTCCAAACCACCACCATAAATTTCTTTAATATTGCCATTATTAATAACGATATTACTATAATTTACTTCTGAATATAAAGCACCTCCGCCTGCAACACAGTCTGAGACTATTCCTCCATTTATTGTAATCGTAGCTTTCTCTACCGTTTCTACATTCGTATTAGCATCTCCCCAACCTGCTGCTAAAATTTGTGCTACCTCACCATTATTCATCGTTATATTAGTAGTTTCATATTTAGATTTTTCACCACCACCAAATACAACTGTATTTTTCGGTACTTTCATACTCCCATTATCCCATTTAATAATCGTATTTCCTTCATCATCTATATCAATTACAATATCATTGCCTCTTGCAAAAAATGCTCCTTGTCCTACTCTAAAATCATCATCATAAATTGGTTCTTCATTTGCAAAACTCGGAAATGATATGAAGAAACATAGCGTAAACGTTACGATAAATACATAAATAAACTTTTTCATAAGACTTTAACCTCCTTTCAAATGTTATTTGTGTATAATACATTTTATGTTAAAATCTTATAAAAAGTTATGCCTTTTACTAAAACCAATTAATAAAAGCTTAGTGAATAGTGAAGTTGGAAATTCTGATGAAAGTTTGAGGAAGTTATTGAAATGCAATGGCGGCCAATGGCCGCCGCTACAATCATATTTAAAGTTTTCAATCTTCATTGACAAACACCGGATATCCATTTGTACCTACTGTCCATTGTTTCCAATCTTCGTTCTCACCTATGTTTTCATTCAAGATTTCTACAAATGTTTTTCCTGTATCTAATACTGTTTTTTGATTTCTCATTTCTTCATCTGTTAAACCAATAATGCCTTCTCTCGGCATTTCTGTACTTGTTGCAGTAGAAGTATTATAATACACATCGACAACTTGCATATTTAATCCATTCTTTTCTTTAACTGATGTAATTAGCGAAGTACCTGAATATGCACTATAACAATTGCTAATATTTAAATTACTATCACCTTCAGATATAATAAAAGTATCAGCTTTAGGTCCAATACCAGCATCTACAACTACGCCTAAATTATAACAATTATTAATATTTACATTACTAATACCCCAGCCACCATCAAGACCAAAATTAAAAATAATTCCCGTATTGCATTTTCCTACATTAACACAATTACGTACTTCTGCTGCCAATCCACTATCATCTGAACAACCATTACCAACAATACCGCCTTTCCATCCATCTCCATAATTAATACAAGAATCAATCAAAGAATTATAAATACTACCACCAATACCACCCAAATAATCGTTTGTCCCATAACCATCGCCAAAATTTTTACAATTTTCAATAATCGCATTTTTTACTCCACAAGCTCCGTATATTCCACCGCCTCCGCGATTACACCAACTATAACCAGTTAATGTAATAGTTCCATAGTTTTCACAATTACGAATTCGACTATTATTACCTAACGATAAAATTATTCCTCCAGCAAAATTATATCCTGTAATATTTGCATAATTTTTGCAATTGCTAATAACATAATCTGCACCATCGCCTGTATATATGCCACTTGCTCCCCAACTGGTATTAATAATTTCGCCTGTTATTTCTAAATTTTTTATTTCTTTTATCCTTCCACCAAAAAGAGCTAAATATCCATTTTCAGCTCGCATATATAAATTTTTAATTGTATTGCCTTTTCCGTCGAATATTCCATTAAAAAGTATTTGTGTGAAACCAATACAATCTTCTCCTTTTTTTGTTAGTTCCGTTTGAATATTATCCTCAAAAGTGTCTTTATTTAAATCTCCATATTTATTAGTTTTGTAATCGTTATAAGAAAAAATAGAATTAAAATCCAAATTTCTAACTAATTCTACATATTTGTCATTAAAATTATCTCTCTTTATCCCCAATTCTATATTTCCACCATTTGTCATTATTGAAAAAACTACTAAATCTTCTATACAATTGATTTGATATGGCTTTTCTTCACTTCCATCATATTTTCCGTTCTTTGTAATATCCCCAGCATATTCATCTTCTATCGGATAAACTGGGCCTTCTATTACTCCATCTTTGTTTACTAAGTAATATCTTTCGCTATTTTTAAATTGTACTGCTAAGTTATCACTATCTGCAAAAACGTATGTTTCACCTACTCCAGTAATGTTATTCATTGCTTTTCCTAATGTTTCTTCATTAAAGCTATTAATTTCTTTCTTTGCTTGTATTGTAGCTGCACTAACGATTTCTTTTTCATTAGATATTTCTTGTAATATCTTTGCTTCCCTTGCTTTCTCAATTACTCCATTAACGCCGAAAATTGTAATCACTGCCAAAATTATTATTACGATTATTGTTATAATTAATGCAATCAACGAAATTCCTTTTTTCATGTGTTTTTCTCCTCTCTATGGCGGCCAATGGCCGCCGCTACACGTTTTGCGCAATTTTTATGATTAAAAAAATTGTCCAATTATTTTTCAACAAACGACAAAAAGACCATAGTCAAATGTTAAATAACAAAAGTAAATTGTAATAATTAGTAACCGAACTATTATCGGTACTAATTATTCAATATTCACTCTTCATTATTCACTATTAACTACGGTTTTAATAAGTTTTATTCTGAATTATTAATTTTAATTAAAACAAATGTGTGTGTGTGTGTGTGTGTGTAGAACCGCA
>CANQLS010000135.1 GCA_947624765.1 uncultured Clostridia bacterium | reverse complement strand
CATTCATCCATTACAAACCACATACCAATGTATCCTACAATAGTATCACCAACTTTTGCAACATAATAACTCGCTAACAAATTGGAAAGTTCTTTTTCAAAATATTCTATAGGCCACGGAATAGGAAATGCAGTTTTTTCTACTTCATAAACACCTGTGAGATCCTCTTTTTTCATCTTAGAAATTAGAATTGTTGGCATTTAAATCTAGCATCCTTTCCGCTTGCGATTTTTTTAAATACAATGGAGCTATAGTATTATAATCATCATATTCACCTATAGATGCTTTATCCAATGCTGCCTTTCCTATTGAAACGGCAGTTTGAAAATTTAAATGATACGGCATAAAATAAGCTCGTGTACCAAAATGCTCTAAAAATTTTTCACGATAACTGATAGCACCATCACCCACAAATAAAATTGAACGATCGGTAGTTTTCAAAACTTCAATTAAAGAATCTAGCGTATCTGAAATATATTGTCCCATCATAATTGGTTTATCTTGATATTGAAATAATGCTGCATATACATTATCATTTCTAGCATCTAATACACTACAAATAATTCCGTCAAAATATGGAACGTTATATGCAAGTCCAACAAGTGATGGAACAGCAATCACTTTCTTTTTTAAACTAAGTGCCATTCCTTTAACTGAAGCAATTCCAATCCTTAACCCAGTAAATGAACCAGGTCCAACACTACATGCAAAATAATCAATATCTTCTAATTTTAATTCTGAAAATTTTTGTACTTGTTCTAACATCGGCATTAAATTTTGTGAATGAGTAGTACCAGTATTACAATTAAAATCAGCGATGACTTTAGCTTCATCTAAAATCGCTACACTGCAATTATTTCCCGATGTTTCCAATGCTAAAACTTTCAAAGTAATTCTACCTCCTTTAAAAGACTTTTATACTTTTCTCCCACAGAAGTTATTTCTATACTACGCATAGAAAAGTCTTCCTCCATTTTTGAAATAACAACTTTTATATACGATTTTGGAAGTAAATCTTTAATTTTTTCTCCCCACTCTATTATGCAAATTCCTTTTTCGAAAAATTCTTCACCACCAATAGCAGTAAATTCTTCTTCATTTTCAAAACGATATACATCAAAATGATATAATACTAAATCTTTCTTTAAATTATGCTCATTAATAATTGTAAACGTAGGGCTAGAAACTTCATTTTCCTTTCCATAATAATCTAAAAAACCTGAAACAAACACTGTTTTGCCCGCTCCTAAATCACCAGATAAAATCAGTGTATCGCCTTTATTTAATTTGCTTGCAAACCAAGCACCTAATTTTTTTGTATCCTCTGTTGTATGCGAAATATATGTAATCATAAAACCCATCCTAATTTTCAAAATTTACTAGTATTATTTTATATCAAACAAACTATAAAGTAAACAAAAAACTAGAAAAAATCAAATAATGCACGTTGTAACCCTTTTATACTTTTGACATATATTTTAGTATAGGAGTTTTCCGATTATTTGACTTAGGAGGAGAATATGAAAGATACACTGGATACTTTAGAAATTGGAGAGCGTGCCATTGTTAAAAAAATTAATGCAGAAATCACACTGAAAAGAAGATTATTAGATATTGGGCTTACTGAAAATTCTTCTATCGAATGTGTTTTGCAGAGCCCACTACGGTGATCCAATAGCTTATTGGATACGTGGTGCACTTATTGCTATTAGAAAAGAAGATGCTAAAAATATTATAATAGGAAAAATATAAAACTTTTCTATTATATAAAGAAATAATAATATGTAAGGAAGGGTGGATAACATGAAAAAAGAATATAGTACATATGACAAAAAAATAGCCCTTGCAGGAAATCCAAATGTAGGAAAAAGTACTGTTTTCAATGCTTTAACAGGAATGAATCAGCACACAGGGAATTGGCCAGGTAAAACAGTTACTAACGCCGTAGGATATTTTAAACAAAATGGGAAAAATTATGCTATTTATGATTTGCCAGGTACTTATTCTTTGGTTGCTCACTCTGCCGAAGAAGAAGTAGCTCGTGATTTTATTTTTTATGAAGATTACGACGCAGTCATCGTAGTTTGTGATGCTGTTTGCTTAGAAAGAAATTTAAATTTGGTTTTGCAAACATTAGAAGTGACTAAAAATATAATTGTATGTGTAAATTTATTAGATGAAGCTCGAAAGAAAAAAATTATTATTAACACAAAAAAATTATCCGAACTACTTGGTGTACCTGTTATTGGTATGAGTGCTAGAAACGGAGAGGGGATTGATGATTTATTAAAAGTACTTGATAATATTGAAAAAGCAAGCACTCAGCAAAAGAAAACGAAACAAGAATTAGAGGAAAAAATAAATGAAGAAAAAACTATAAGTTTTATTAAAAAAGCCGAAGAGATTTGTAAAGAAGTAGTAACCTTTGAAGAAAAAGATTATGCAAAACGTGATCGAAAACTAGATAAAATTTTAACCAGTAAAAAGACTGGAATTCCAATTATGATAGCATTATTTATGCTTATTTTTTGGATTACAATTGAAGGTGCAAATTATCCATCTGATATCCTGTTTCACGCATTGTTTTGGTTAGGAGATAAAATTGAATCTTTCTTTATTGCAATCCAAATGCCAAGTTGGCTTATTAGCTTACTTATATCTGGAGTTTATCGTGTATTAGCATGGGTTATCTCTGTTATGCTACCGCCAATGGCAATCTTCTTCCCTCTCTTCACACTTTTAGAAGATTTAGGTTATTTACCACGAATTGCATTTAATTTAGATAAAATATTTAAAAAATGTCAAGCATGTGGAAAGCAAGCATTAACAATGTGCATGGGCTTTGGTTGTAATGCCTGTGGAGTAACCGGTTGCAGAATTATTGATTCGCCAAGAGAAAGACTTATAGCTATATTAACAAATAACTTTGTGCCTTGTAATGGAAGATTTCCAACATTAATTTCAATTATTAGTATGTTTCTAGTTGGAAATAGCACTGGAGCATTTACATCATTTTTAGGTGTTGTAATTTTAACAAGTGTAATTTTACTAGGAGTTGCAATGACTTTTATAGTTTCAAACTTCTTATCAAAAACAATTTTAAAAGGCAAACCATCATCATTTACACTAGAATTACCGCCTTATAGAAAACCACAAATTGGTAAAGTAATTGTACGCTCCATATTTGACAGAACTTTATTCGTTCTTGGCAGAGCAGTAGCAATTGCAATCCCTGCAGGATTAATTATATGGCTTCTAGCTAATGTAGTAGTTGGTGGAAGTAGTTTATTAACATATTGCACAGAATTTCTAGATCCTTTTGCACATTTACTTGGCTTAGATGGAGTTATTTTAATGGCCTTTATTTTAGGTTTTCCAGCAAATGAAATAGTTATCCCAATAATGCTAATGGCATATATGTCAACTGGGCAAATCATTGAAATGAATAATTTAGCAGAACTTAAAAGTATATTAATTGAAAATGGTTGGACTATGACAACTGCTATTTGTACAATGATATTCTCTTTAATGCACTGGCCATGTTCAACTACTTGCTTAACTATAAAGAAAGAAACTGGCAGTCTTAAATGGACCGCACTTTCAATTGCTATCCCAACAATAATAGGTATGGCATTATGCTTCATAATAGCACAAACTTCAAATCTTTTAAAATTATGAAAAAATTTTGCGTGAATACAGAAAAGATGCTATAATAAATAACATAAGGAGGTTCTTATGGAACATTATTATAGTAATCAACCAACTTCTGAATCGGAAGAACGAATTTTAGAATATAAAATTAAGGATAAAACAATATTCTTTTTAAGTGATAATGGCGTCTTTTCTAAAAATCATGTAGACTTCGCTACAAATCTATTAATTAATACAATTTTAAATGAAGAAATAAAAGGAGCTTTATTAGATGTAGGATGTGGATATGGTGCTATCGGCATTACATTGGCAAAGTTTTTTACAATTTCTTTAACTATGTTAGATATTAATCAACGAGCATTAGGACTTGCAGAAAAAAATGCAACCAAAAACAAAATAAAAGACGTCAAAATAATTGAATCAGATGGTTTTCAAAATATTAATAAAAAATATGATATTATAGTAACAAATCCACCAATTAGGGCTGGAAAAGAAGTAACATATAAAATATATAGCGAATCTCAAAATCATTTAAATGAGAACGGAAAATTTTATTTAGTTATCAACAAAAAACATGGAGCTCCTAGTACAATAAAATATTTAAAAGAACTATTTAGTAATGTAGAAATCTTAGATAAAAAGGCTGGTTTTAATGTAATAAAATGTAAAAAATGACAACCGAACAATATTTTTTAAAATTTTTCTTGACATCGACTAAGAGTGTTGTTATAATCTCAACTTAAACACTTTTGAAAGAATAAAAACTCTCAATCCTTTAATTGACAAAGGATTTGAGAGTTTATTGTT
>CANQLS010000134.1 GCA_947624765.1 uncultured Clostridia bacterium | reverse complement strand
TGTGAAGCTGCCGGATGGATTTTATATTTCTACGCCAGTCGGACACTACAATCCGGACTGGGCGATCGCATTCTATGAGGGTAGCGTGAAGCACATTTACTTCGTGGCGGAGACGAAGGGATCCATGCATTCCATGCAGCTGAGGTTGATCGAGGAATCTAAGATCCATTGTGCAAGAGAACACTTCAAGGCTATTTCCGGCGATCATGTTGTCTATGATGTTGTAGACAGCTATACATCCCTGATAGAGAAGGTGATGAAGTAGAAAAATAGGGGGATATATATGAGTTTTATGAGTGAAATAGACCGGTTGATTGGCCTGTTAATAGGAGAAAATCCAGATTTGACCGCATATGAAAAAGTTTGGCTTTATTTTGTGTGGACTATATGTTAAAATGATTATTAATATAAAATCTTTAGTTAAGGAGATTTATTATGACAACGGGAGAATTATTGGTTGCTCTGTTTGAAGCATATAGAAATCAAGATGATAATGCATTTATGAATGTTGGAATGACTCTTGTTAAAGAAGAAAAGGAAAAAAATCATTATGTGTTATCTAATAAATTAAGAAAAATTTTATTATCTTCTGATGAAAGAATGGAAAAGACATATACAAATCGCTTAAATAGGACATTTGATTTACCGAAGGACAAGGATAATGGAACGGATTTGCTTAAGGTGATTTATCCAAGAAAAACATTTGATGATTTAATTATATCGAATGAAATAAAAAAACAATTAGATAGTATCATAAAAGAATATGATAAAAAAGAAATGTTAAAAGCATATGGCATGGTTCCCAAAAGAAAACTTTTATTTTGCGGACCTCCAGGATGTGGAAAAACCCTTTGTGCAGAGGTGGTTGCAAACACCTTGGATTTACCGATATTATACACATGTTTTGATAGCTTGATATCGTCATATTTAGGAGAAACAGCAAGCAATATTAGAAAAGTATTTGACTATGCATCAAAAAATAATTGGATATTATTTTTTGATGAGTTTGATGCGGTTGGAAAAAGCAGAGATAATATTGACGAAACAAGTGAGTTAAAAAGGGTGGTCAATTCTTTTTTACAGATATTAGATGGATTTGAATGTGATTCGTTGATAATTGCAGCAACTAATCATGAAAAATCTATTGATACTGCTTTATGGAGAAGATTTGATGAGATTATATTGTTTGATTTACCGAATTGTAATCAGATTAAAAAATTTATAAAACACAAACTAAGAGCTTTTGAAGTTGATAACTTAAATATAGAGTATTTTGCTAAAAAATTAAAGGATTGTTCATATGCGGATATTGAAAGGGTATGTATTGCTTCAATAAAAAGGTGTATTATGAATGGGAACGAACCAATTAATGATAAAATATTTGGTGAATATGTTGCAAAAGAATTGAAAAGGGCTGAATTGATTCGTAAGATAGGAGAGTAACTATGAAACATTTGTATTTTACAAAGGTAGACAATCCCGTACGTGATAGAAGAAAAAGAAGAGGATTTCCACCTAGAACTGAAAATAAAAACAATGTTCGACATGGAGAAACATTATTGTCGCAGGTTGAATATAATATGAATGAAAATATAAAAGATATAGAGAGATTACAGTTTAATCCTAATTTGGTAATGAAGGTGAATTTAGAAGAGGGTGCAATTTTGTCCGAAGACCATATTAGCAAATTAGAGAGTATGGGGCTTAGAGTGATAGATACAGAGGAAAAGGAGTTAATGGTTTTATTTGCCGATGATTATGAGCTTAAAGAATTTAAAAAAGTATTAAATAATTATAAAAATGGTGTTATCGCTAAAACTAAGATTGAGAATGAAGATTTATTTTCAGCTGTTGTCAGTATCTCAAGATGGGACATTGAGGATAGAAAAGGTCAGGAACTTGAAAAATTGTTATCTATAGACTATATTGATTGTTATTTATGGATTTTTGATTCAATTACGGAGACAAAACAAAAGGCTGAAGAATTTATAAAAGAGATTGAACAATATGCCATTAAGATATGTGATAAATACATTTCACAATCTGTTGCCGTCGTACGATTAAAAATAGAGAAAGAGAATTTGAACTATTTTCTTAAAAATCCGTTGGTTTATAGAATTGATAAAAAACCAAATTACAATATAAAAAAATCCGAAAGAAAGTATTTACAACATTCACTTGGAGAACTTCAATATAGCAATGATTATTTGCATGATGATTCACCAGCTATATGTGTTATTGATAGTGGTATTTTATCAGGACATCCATTATTGAAAGATACAATTGCTGATGCAAAGATATTTTATGTTACGGAAGGATATGCTCCTAATGAAAATGATATTGATGGTCATGGAACAATGGTTGCTGGTATATGCGAATATGGAGAGATAAATTCAGATATAACATTTGTTCCACATATCAATTTGTATAGTGCAAAAATACATGATGGAGAATATATAGGTGATTATAACTTATGTAAATATGAATTGCAGGAAGAAGGAATAAATTTGAGTTTTGAACAGAATGAGCTCCTATATCAATACTTTCAAGGAGATTTGACATTAGATGAATTGTTTAATTTGTTGAATTTAAAGAAGAGAATAAATGAGATAAAAAATATTGTCCGAAAACACACCAATGCTCAAGAAAAATTAATTCCAAATCAAATGAGGGAAATAGTTGAGTATTTCTATAAAAATTACGGATGTCGCATTTTTAACTTGTCTCAAGGAGATTTGAATTATCCTTATGATGACAAAAAACCAAGAGCTTGGACATGCGTACTTGATGAATTACAGAATGAATATAATGTTTTGTTTATAGTTTCAACAGGTAACTATTATTATAATATGGAACATGAAGAAAAAAATATCAAGAAGGATTATCCTTATTATTTTATAGAAGATTTAAAGGCTAGGATAATTGATCCGGCAGCATCTTCTCTTTCTATAACGGTAGGAGGAATTGCTAATTCAAGCGTTCCACTTTCGTTGAGAGATGATACTATAGATTTTTTACCGATTTCATTGGAAAACCAGATTTTTTCGGGGACGAGAATAGGTCCAGGAATGCAAAAAAGCGTAAAACCGGATTTTATTGCATGGAGTGGTGATTATGTTTTTAATGTAAGAACAGAACATATAAATGATAAAAATACAGGAACAAGTATATTTTCACTTTCTAATAATCTTACAGAGGGATTGTTTAGTAGTGATATTGGTACAAGTTATGCTACACCTTTCGTTTCGCATATTGCCGCCCTAATTTTGGAGAAATATCCAAATGCATCAAATAATTTGTTAAGAGCAATTTTGGCAGCATCATCAACTATACCAAAGGAAATAGAGAAGCAGGTTGACATAATTGTGAATGATAGAGGGTATATTGAGAAAGCCTTACCTTTATTTGTCCATAAGGCTGGCGGACGTGAAGCTTTAAATAAGAAAAAAATTCTACACTATTTTGCTGGGTATGGTATGCCAAATTTGAATAAGGCTGTTGAATCACTTGAACATAGAGTTGTTCTTCTTGCCGATATGAGAGGAACAGATGCTATAGATGTTGATAAAACGCATATTTTTGAACTGCCTATTCCGAACGAATTTGAAAAAGCAAAGGGAAAAAAGAAAATAATTATTTCTTTAGCATTTAATCCAGATGTGCGGAAGACAAGAATGAATTATTTTGGAAAAACAATGTCTTTTGAATTAATACGTGGAAAGAGTCTTGATGAAGTATATCAAGTTTATGCATCACAAGCAGGTTTACCAAAAGAAGATAAGAAAGAAAAATTCGAGGATAGATTTGTTTGCAAGATGAATAATTGCGGTAAAGACATGAGGGAACATGGGACTTTGCAAAGAGGAATTTTTGAGTTTTCACATTCGCCATATGGCGATAACTATTATTTGGTAGTCGATTGCAAAAAGAATTGGTCTACGAAAAAGCAAGACTACGCAGTAGTGGTTACATATGAAACAGATGATACAGATGTTAGACTATATGAGATTTTGAAAAATAGAATACGGGTACCAAGAAGTCGAGAAAGAGCATGATTTTATTGGGACTGTATAGTATGTAACTGATAATAGGAATGTATATTTTTTATATAAAAGAGAATGCAGTAGTTGCTCGGTATAAATCAGATAAGGAGATGCCTGTTACTGAAAAACAATAAATGTAGCATCCATAAGGTGAAATCATCTGTGTGCTAATTATACCTACTTGTCAGGACAGCACGGGAACGAATTGAGGAGTTTCGTTTGTTGGAAGACGAATCCTTTTTATCTTTTGGAGTCAGGTGGTTGCGGAAACAAGTATGTTTTTACACAGACTGAAAAAGGTACTAGCAGACAAATATAATGGAAAAAACTTTGGAAGAGTTAAGAATTAGATGGCAGAGCTTTGGAGGATTTAACAGACGAGAATCCTATCACCCAATATTTTATTTTACACCTCTTGACAACGTAAAAAAGAAGGTGTAAAGTTAGC
>CANQLS010000133.1 GCA_947624765.1 uncultured Clostridia bacterium | reverse complement strand
CGATACTCTTTGAACATGCTCCAAAGATTATCGTAACTTCATCTGGAACTGGCTCATTTGGCCCTGCTCAATTCTACTTGCCAGAAATGCTTAAGTGCAAGAGAGCATATGTAGCATTTACTGGTTATACGCCCGTTCAATCAGTTGGGCATGCTCTGCATTCAGCTAAGATTGGCGAAATGGTGAAAATCGGTGGCGTATTGGCACCTAGATTTGCCGAAGTAGACTACTTTACTGAATTTTCTTCGCATGCTAAGTATGATGAGCTCATAGACTTCTTGAAGAAGTTCACTGACATCAAGCTTGTGCTCGTGAATCATGGTGATGCAGAAACAAAGATGTCGTATGCTGAAAAAGTAGTAAAGGAGGTAAAGCCGAAGAAGGTTGGAATACTAGATCGAGAATTTTGGTTTAGAATTGACCCGTATGGTTTCGTGAAGAGCGCTTCCACGAAATTCATTTAATGTAGAGCGAGGAGAGAATATTATGTAAGTCTTGTAGTTCTGGATTGAATAAATTCTAAATACTAAGAGGCACGTTAAAGTAAATACTTTGACGTGCCTCTTTTGTCAGCTTATCTTGACATTTCACATATTTTTGGTAAAATTTAAATATATTGAAGATTGAGGTTGATAATATGGAAAAAAGAAAAAAAGTTTTAACGGGGTTACAACCAACAGGTGTTATTACATTAGGAAATTATATAGGTGCAATTAAACAAATGGTACAGTATCAAGACGAATATGAGTCATATATATTTGTTGCTGATATGCATGCAATAACAGTTCCACAGGATAATAAAGCATTACATGAAAATATTAAAAGCTTAATT
This sequence comes from uncultured Clostridia bacterium, assembly GCA_947624765.1. Classification (GTDB taxonomy): domain Bacteria; phylum Bacillota; class Clostridia; order TANB77; family UBA1234; genus RGIG4465. The sequence goes on along the minus strand of CANQLS010000133.1, from coordinate 3,661 downwards.
GCGTTATACTTAGCATGCGGTATTAAGCCGGAAAAAAATACAATTTTTATACAGTCTGAAAATGAATATCATGCTAATTTGTCTTGGCTTTTGGAATGTAATACATACTTTGGAGAACTATCCAGAATGCATCAATTTAAAGAAAAGAGTAAAAAAAGTGAAAACTTTACAGCGGGATTATTTACTTATCCGGCTTTAATGGCTGCAGATATTCTTTTATATGATATTGATTACGTTCCAGTAGGTATTGATCAAAAGCAACATGTAGAATTAACAAGAGATTTAGCTCAGAGATTTAATAATAAATATGGAGAAACATTCGTTGTGCCAGAGCCTCTGATTACAGTTACAGGCACTAAGATAATGGATTTAGTAAATCCAGATAAAAAGATGAGTAAATCGGCTGAAAATCCAAAAGGAGTTATTAAATTATTAGAAGATTCTGAATCTATACGAAAGAAAATAATGTCTGCAACAACAGATTCTGAAACATTAGTAAAATATAATCCTGAAACTAAACCAGGTATATCTAATTTAATTAATATTTACTCTGCATTAACTGATAAGAAGATACCTGAAATTGAAGAAAAATTTGCATCATCTAACTATGGTACTTTTAAAAGAGAAGTTGCTGATGTAGTAATTGAAGAGATAGAAAAAATACAAGAAAAATATCGTGAATATATTGAAAGCAGTAAACTTGATGATATTCTTGATGAGGGCAGAGAAAAAACGAGAAAAATTGCTAAAGCCAAATGGGAAGAAGTAAGAAGCAAAATGGGAATAGGCAGATAGTATTATTAGAGAAATGGAGATAGGACATAGCTGGGGGTGAGGAATATGATTGAGCCCAAAATGGAAGTGAGTAAATATGGGAAAATACTTCAATATACTCAAAAGGAAATAGAACGCGTTAAAGAATATTCACGAAATGATTATAAGTATATAAATTCTATTCTTACTAATAATGATGGTGCATTTGAACAAACACCAGACTTTAGCGACATAATGCGTAATTCTCCACAAAGTTATGCTACCTTTGTGAAATCTGCAATCGAAGCTATACCGGAAATATATTCGGCCATGCTAAAAAATAGCATAATAAATTATAATAATAAAAAAAGTAGAGTATTACATCGTGGCACTACTCTTGCCGAGGCAGAATCTCTTGAAAGAGGAAGTATGATTACTAGCTTTAAGTCCGCATCCGAAAAAGCTAATGCTTATGAGGATGGTTCTGGTTGGCAAAAGTTTGCATATGCACATGGCGATAATGCATGTGAAATGAGAATTTTAATAGAGCCTGATTCTAATGTTTTAACGATTACACCGGAGGATATGTTAGAAGGAGATGTATTACCGGATGAATATGAAGTATTAATTGGTCCTTTTACGCAAGTAGAAAGTAAGGACAGACCAGCTTATCAAAGCGATGGTATGACAAGTTATTCAATTAAATTAAAGCAAGCAGAACTTAAATCTTTATCGAAAGAGGAACAAGCAACGTTAGAAGAGCAAATAGAATCTGCTTTAGAGGTAGATACGAATGGACATTCTAAAATATTTGATGCTATCACTTTGATGATAGATGGAGATAGAAGAATCCATTTTTATGAGAACGAGTTATCGAAAAGATATGCCTTAAAAGCTGATCTTGAAAAACGAAGAGAGAGTATAACTTCAAATGATAAGCTTCAAAATTTAGGATTATTTGTAAATGCTTTTGAATTAATTGATGATTTAGATAGATGGCAAAATGGTGGCTTTATAAACGAAGTGGGGTTAAGAAATACACTTGGAAAAATAGCTAATTATAAAGGTAAAATGGAAGCTTTATTAAAAGAAAAGTACGGAGAAAATATACCTCAAAATGCATTGGTAGACGGTGCACAATCATTATATGAAAAATTATCTGAATATACTGGTGATAATCATAAAACATTTAATGTAGACGAAGTTTCAAATATTATTTTATCATCATTAGTTGGCTTAAAAGGTAAAGTTGGAATGCCTTTCACAGCTGAAAGTTATGAAAATGCAGAAAGAGAATATAGAGGGGGGAAAAGAATTTTAGATAATTGTGTAGACAATCTCACAGACTGTGATGTTAAAATCAAAGCGTATGAAACAGAATTAGCAGAATTAAGACAAAGAATGAAAGAAGCAAAACCTACATTAAGCGGATGGAAGAAAGCAATTATTAACTTAAGTATGGCTAGATGTTATGACGTTGAGAAAGGAGTGGAAAAAGAGATGCAAGAGTATGAAGAAAGATATGCTGAACAACCAAAAGCAGAACCTAATCCAGATGTGTCAAATAAAGAAGAGCAAAAAGTAGCGAGTGTGCAACAAGACCAAAATACAGGAAAAGAAGAGGAAATACTTTATGCGAAAAAGTCTGAATTTAGAAATTCTCTCCATCGTCTAGGAATTACATTATATCCTAGTACTCCCGAAGAAAAGCAAAAAATGACAAACTTGTTAGACAGAAGTGAACGCTTGGGTCAAAAAATAGCTCAAATCAGTGGAGAAAGGTATCAAGGTTCTGTTACTACATGTAGGAATTTGTTAAACGGTACGTTTTCAAATTGTGAGAGAATCAATTCACAAGTCATGAATGCTAGCGATCCTAACATGGTTTCACAGATGGTGGATGCATTTCATAGCAGTTTGGACCATTTAAAGATAGAAAATTATCAACAATTTCAAACTATTCTGCAACACTCTCTTACAGTAGATGAAAATCTATTCAAAAAAGTAGTATTTGAAAAGTTTTGCGATATAGCTATTCAAACAGAAAATGATTCTATGATAGAAGAAAAGGGTGAACAAACAAGACGATTTAGCCAAAAAACTTTTTTAGGATTTGGTAAAGCGGAAAGATTGAAGGCTGGAATAAGAGCTGATAGATTGCACGAATTTTTGAAGTATTCATTGAACCTTCCTCCAAAAGAATATAAGGCTCAAAAGTATAGCGTAAGAGAAATCGTTGCCGAAATGGAAGTTTTTATCTAGGATCAAATGAATCATCGAGGAGCAAATGGAACAATCAGTTATAAAAGTAGAAATGCTATCAAAGAAGTGGAGCAGTTAGAAGAAATTCTTTTTTCTGAATTTAAAATTCCTCATCAGGAAGAGCAAATCGATAGGGCAAAAGCGAGAATAAGAGAGCAAGTTATGCAGGAAAAGCAAGCATTTGATGGTGATGAGCGTATGGCTAGAGTGTATAGATTATATGGAAAAATGGAGAAAAATGGACCTATCAGACCTATGATTCCACAAATGGAAGAATTAAATGAAGATTTGGGAAAAATGAATGCGGGATTGAACCAAATAGGTTATGAAATGGATAGAAGTCATCAGGAAGTAGAAAGATAGACAGAGGCGTTTTCATAAAAATTGGAGGTAGTTTGATGAAAATATCGACAAGAGGGAGATATGCATTAAGAGTGATGATAGACATCGCATTAAACAGTAATGAAAAGTATATAACTGCAAAAGAAATAGCGGAAAGGCAGGATATCTCGAACAAATATTTAGAGCAAATTATAGCAATGTTAAATAAGGCAGGATATTTGGAAGCAGCAAGGGGAAATGCAGGTGGCTATCGATTGGCAAAAAAACCGAGCGAATGTATTGTTGGTGATATCTTGAAGGCAAC
>CANQLS010000132.1 GCA_947624765.1 uncultured Clostridia bacterium | reverse complement strand
AGAAGCATCTGGGTCAACTAAAGAAACAATTTCATCAATTGATTTACTAATTTGTATATACTCTCCTAATGTATAAGGTTCTTCACTTTTTAAGACATCATCACTACCCTCATCAACGTTTTCTGCCATTGAAGCCACTTTAATATAATCTACTTTTCCAACAAGACTCATTGCCTCTTCTGTAGATAATTCTCTTACATCTTTAATTTGAAGACACTTCTTACACTTATTGTTTAAACGGCCTTCAAGATTGCATCTTTCAAATGATTCTTTTGACAAAACTATAAGTTCATCGCCTTTTAGTTCTGAAATATCATCATTAAAAATAACCCTTTCTGGTTCGCCATCCATATAAATTGGATGTTCTTCTTCTTCTTCAAATTTTTGTTCTATTTTATAAATTGCTATTCCACCATTTTCTACATACGATTTTACTCCAGTAATATAATTATTATATTCTCTTATTCCTTTACTATTATTTTTTATAGAAAGATTATTTGGCATAACAGTAATGTTATATCCCATATCTCTCAATTTATAAACTGTTTCAACTGGTATAGATGTATTTATAACAATATTCTTTACGAATTTCATATTTAGTATAAGATTTATTAGTGCTTCTTGCCCACTATCAGACAACAAATAATCTGGCAAAAATTCAGAATCACTTTCACCCAAAATATGATCATTAATATGAATTTCTTCAATTCCTTTATAGTTACCATCTAAGTTTTCGTTTATATTTGCTTCATCATTACCGTAAAACTCTAAATAACTAAGCCACTCCGTTTCAGCGATATTACTATATTTATAACTTGCTTGTTGTACAAGATTTTTTAATTGAATTTGAATTCTAGCCAAATCAGATAATCTTTCAAGCTCAAGAGCAGAATTCGCACTAGCAATTGAAGGAGTCATTGTTGTAAGTAATACTCCTATAGTTATTGCTCTCTTTAAAGCAATCTTTTTTTCTTCATATTTTTTAGAAATTTTCTCTTTAATTTCATTAATTCTTTTAATTAATTCTTTTACTTTACCATCTTTATTAATAAATCTCATTTGTATACTACCTTTCTCATATAAAATACAAGACTTTTAATTTACATATGCCACAATTCACATATTGATTAATTATCTTTTCATATTGTATAAATAATCTATCAAAGAATATTTTATAATTTCATAAAGTTGTCATCAAGATTGTGCTGAAAGAATATAATCATTTGTATCAACCCTCAAAAATTTCTTATTAAATTTTCCATTCTCTTCCACCAATTCATAATAACTTTTGCAAACTCTAGTCATTCCAAAATTACTATCTCCCTCTGGGGCATAAATATATTCATTATAAGAAGAATAATATATTTTATCGCCTTCAGACCATATAGTAGGGATGTTTCCATTAGTTTCTCCATCAGTTTCAAAAACCACTCCATCAGCAGAATTCATTCGTATATGTTCATAATCCAAATAATCCTCATTATACGCTCTACGCTTGCAAACAATATACTTATCACAAGTTTCTAAAGGATAAATATCAGATATATCATCTCCGTATTCAAACACTATTTCGTTATTTTCATTAACTAAAAAAATTTCTACACCTAATACGTTTCTGTTCTTTAATATAAATTTATCGATTGTTCTGTCAAAGTCTTGATATTCTTCATCTTCGTTTTTACATCTTACATATACTTTACAATTTTCGTTAAAAAGATTAGTTTGTCCAAATAAATATACTGCATCTTCTGTATCACTATAATCAATTCCATGACTCTCCAATAACTTCTTTATATCTAATCCATCTACTTCTAATTCATCATTATATGTTGTTGTTGCTGTCAAAGAAAAAATATCTTTTCTAAATTCATTATCACCTAAACTAATTAAAAAATCTTTATAATCAACTCTCTTGATATCACTTCTCAAGTCTTTAGCCAGTTGCATATCAAATAAATTTTGTAATGAGCTACGATATTCCTCAACCGTACATTCAAGATTATTTATATAATACCTTCTAACATCACTCTCTATATTATCATCCGTCCAAGTACTTTCTTTCGCTTCTAAAATCTTATGAAAAATTCCATTTTCCAATTGATAAATTTCTTTTTCTTCAATTGAATTTTCTAACATTTCATTTCCTACTATTCCTTTTCCTTCGATATAATAAGTTCCTTGACACGAATTTACTTCATGATTTTGGTACGATAAAACCATATAATAAGTTTTTTCAAGTATCGCATTCCTTACCTCTAGCACTAATTCTGGAATACCATCATCATCTACATTCACCCATGAATATCCCTCAAAGATCTTATCAAAGTCATTCATTCCATTATTTTTAAAATAATTTAGATAAATCTCCTTATAATCTTCTTCCTCTGGATTGGTAAAATTTGTAACCTCATTTTTACAAGCGGTTAATGTAAATAACAAAAAGCAAAACAAAAAAGCAAATATTTTTTCATCACTTATTAACTACTCCTTTCAATACGTATCATTATATTTAGTTTATCAATCAATTAAAAAATGTCAAGATATTTTCAATAACCCTATAAAAGCGTATGAGTCAAGCAAATGATAAAGATTATTGTTAAAAAGATTTATAGCAGAAAACATCATATTTAAATTCCATTCATCTAGAATACCAAATTCAATTTTATAATATTTATTATTATTTAAAACTACCGCTTCAACATTAGAATCAGATTCTCCAATATCAAATAGCGTAATTATTTTATCATCATAGCGAAACTCTATATTATAATTGTTTTCATTTAAGATATTATCATATTCTTCTTTTGAAATTTCAATACCATATTGATAAAGTCTTTCGAAATTTTTATGTGTTAAATTTGCATAATACAAGATAGTATTATACTTGCTTCCCATTAATTCTTCTTCATAAAAATTTAAATCATTTTCTTCTTGTTGATATCTTCTTATGATTGATTTTGGTTTTTCATATTTCTTATCTAACTCATCAATTATTTGTAATTCTGCTCTCAAATAATTTATATCAATTTCATAAGAATGAGTTACAAAAGGAGATGGAACATACAATATATATTCATCTTCCTTTCTATAAAAATTCCAATCATATACATTGCCTTCTATATATCTTTTTAATGGATTTTCGTTACTATTTATCTTTATGATATATGTATTTTGAAATGCATTTTCACCATATTCTTTTGACGTTTCTCTGTTAATTATTCTTTCACCATCTTCTATTTCTACTTGTGCTTCTGACAATAGATAACCTAAAAAAGTATTATTGCCTAAATTTTTTCTTAAAATAATTCTTCCTGTGCAGTCAGCCAAATTCCATAATTCATCTAAAGATAAGTTTTCCTCCTCTTTGTAATCTTCATTTATTATTTTCTCTAATCTTGCGTTTTCGTTTTTATCTGTTAAACAACATACAATCAATATTAATAACACAACTATTGTAAGAATTACTATTACTGTTTTACATTTTTTATATGAAATCATATTTTTTACTCTTTTTTCCACATTAATTTTACTAAAACTAACTGGATTTAAAACCGCTTCGTTTCTGTTTTTGCTAGAAATATTAAGCAACGTTTTCATGTAATTTTCTTTTTCACCTTCGCCAATCTTATTAATTGTTTCTTCGTCACATAACATTTCCATATCATTTAAAAACATTTTATATAATAACCAACTAAAAGGATTTATCCAATGAATTGATAATATTAAATATGCTATTAATTTTAAAATATAATCTTTTCGTTTTAGATGTATATTTTCATGGGCTAAAACATACTCTTTTTCTTTATCTTTTAAATTACTTGTTAAATAAATTTTAGGCTTTATAATTCCAACAATACACGAACTTGTAAGCATATCTGTTTCATAACAATTCTCATCTATTTTTATAGCAAATTTTAATCTGTTTTTTAAACTTATATATGAAACTATAAAATAAATAAACATACTTATACTACCTATTATCCAAATTATCATGAAAGCATCTACAAAATTAATTCTTACAATATTTGAATCATTTTCACTTTGCATACCGTTTTGAAAGTTTGTAATATTATTATTCAAATCATTTTGTTCATGCTCTTGACTATTATAATCACCTTGATTAATATTATTATCATGATTTAATAAAGTATCTTGTTGAAAATCATTTTTATCATTTACTAAAATATCATATCTATTTTCACTATCAATCATATTTTCATTTCCAAAAGAATTAATATTTTCTGGTACAAAATTCAATAAACTATAATTACTTTCAATCATGAAAGGGCAAATTAACCTTAAAGCAATTATAATCCATAAATAGAAAAGGACTTTTCTTGATGCACCCAGCTTCTTTAATATAATCTTTGCAGAAAGCACAATAATAGCAACTAATATAGCAACAACGTTCATTCTTAATAATACAAAAAATATATTAGAAAGCATTTTATTTCCCCCTTAATAAAATTACTTTTTGTTATTTGTTTTTGAGTT
>CANQLS010000131.1 GCA_947624765.1 uncultured Clostridia bacterium | reverse complement strand
TCGGATTATAAATATAAGGTTGTATGTATCCATCTGAAACTTCTTCTTTTGTTGGCATATATTTTTGATAATCCTCTTCTCTATCACGATAATAATGCCATGACTCTAAAAACATCAATGTAAAATTTTTAACAGCTTCACCTTTAATTAAAATTCCACTATCTTTCCAATGACCAAATTTTAATTTCTGATTAATATATTCATCTGCTAAATTTATGCCCCCTGTATAAGCAACATTTCCATCAATAATTATAATCTTTTTATGATCACGATTATTATGACGAAGTGTTATAATTGGCAAAAGAGGATTAAAAACAATACATTTTATACCATAAGCTTCTAATTTTTTATTATATTTATATGGTAATGTTAAAATCGTACCCCAATCATCATACATCATACGTACTTCTACGCCATCTTTAACTTTTTGTTTTAATATTTCCAAAATACTATCTAGCATTACTCCTTCTGATACAATAAAAGATTCAATAAAAATAAACTTTTCTGCTTTTTTTAATTCTTCTAATAATGATGCATAATACGATTCACCTATTTCAAAATATTTAGTTTTCGTATTTTGATAAACAGGCATATCACAAGACTTTGTTATGTATAAAGATTGTTGTTGCATTTTTATATTATCTTCAATTTGCTTTGTTTCTGGCAAGATATCTTTTATATAATAAGATTGCTTACTTAAATTTTTAACAAACTTTTTTCTCATATTATTTTCACTAAATAAGTAATAACAAAAAATACCTAAAACAGGAAACAAAGCAATTAAGACAATCCACGGCAATTTAATTTGCAAACTCTCCGATTTATTAATTATAATTGCAATAATAACAATCAAACTAAGTAAATAAAAAAAAGCATGAATATATTGAGAATAATCTTTTAGCCATGTAGCACCCAAAATAAAAATAGCAACTTGCAATATTATTAACATTGCAGTAATAAAAGCCCTACTAAACAAAATCTTAAATATTTTGGTCATTTTAATCCTCCCTTATTTTTCAACCCCACCTTTTCTTTGTCTAACCGCCTCATACATCACAATTCCACCACTAACACTTGCATTTAAAGAATTAATATGGCCATACATTGGTATCTTAACTAAGAAATCACAATTTTTCATTGTTAATTGATTCATTCCTTTTCCTTCACTACCAATAACAATTGCAATTGGTCCTTTGAAATCTTGTTCGTAATATAATGTCTCTGCATTACCATCTGTTCCAATAATCCAAACGCCATTATCTTTTAACATACGAATTGTTTCGTTAATATTATTGACTCTTGCAATTGGCAAATATGCAGTTGCACCACATGAAACTTTAGTTACAACCTCTGTAACTAATGCTGACCTTCTTTTTGGAATAATTAATCCATGACAACCAGCAATTTCTGCAGTACGAATAAGTGCCCCTAAATTATGTGGGTCTTCAATTTCATCTGCAATTAATATAAATGGTGCTTCGTTTTTCTCATTTGCTATTGATAAAATTTCTTCCACATCACAATAAGTAATTGGAGAAACAAAAGCGATAACACCTTGATGATGTTTTGTTTCTGATAGCATATCTAATTTAGCACGTTCTACCTCTGTTAAAACAATTTTCTTTTCTTTTGCCATTTTTATAATCTCAAAAATTGAGCCTTGCTTGTCCCCTTTCGCAATCATAATTTTATTAATTGTTCTATCAGATTTTAATAATTCAATTACTGCGTTTCTGCCTTCAACTTTAAATTCATCCATTTTTAATATCTTTCCTTTCAATAATATAACTTCCAATAACCAAAATCATTTCCAATGCATATCTAGTATCTAATTCATATCTCCTTTTTGTGTTATTATATAAAAATAATTTTCCTGCTTCTTTCATATATTTACGATGTTTTGTCAAAATATATTCACGTATAGAATATTTTTTTATCATAGTTAGTTCACTATCTATATGATTTAAAATCTCTTCTCTCATAATATCCAATTCTTGTTGCTTTGTTTTTCGATAAAGTTTTTGCTCATAAATAACATGACCAAAATGTTCATTATGTTTAATTCCATTTATATCATTATGAACACGGCAAAAATAATCTGCCAAATAATGTGTAGCTACACCTAATTCTCTTGCAAACGCTCTAGTTTCAATTTCTTGTTTTGTATTAGCTACATCACATAATAGACTAATTCTTCCACAAAGCATATCTAACGATTTATCAATATAATGTGGATATTTAGCGAATATTGTCGATGCATCTGGTTTAATACTTCCATAAATTAAACTACTTCTTTTTAATTGTATACCATATTCTAAATCAATATGCTCTCGTAGTTGCTTAGAAAACATTGCGTGCATCATCGACATCATAATCGTTCATCACCTTTTTAATCATCATCGAGTTTTAATATCGACAAGAATGCTTCTTGTGGTACATCAACAGTTCCTAATTGCTTCATTTTCTTTTTTCCTTCTTTTTGTTTTTCCAATAATTTTTTCTTCCTTGTAATATCTCCTCCATAACATTTTGCTAAAACATCTTTACGCATTGCAGAAATAGTTTCTCTTGCTATAATTTTTCCTCCGATTGCTGCTTGAATTGGTATTTCAAACATTTGCCTTGGTATTGTTGTTTTTAATTTTTCCGCCATTTTCCTTCCTCTTGCATAAGCTTTATCTTTATGTACAATCAAAGAAAAAGCGTCGATAATATCTCCATTTAATAGTATATCTAATTTTACTAAATCTGATACTTGATATCCGATCATTTCATAATCAAACGACGCATAACCTTTTGATCTAGACTTTAATACATCAAAGAAATCATAAATAATTTCATTAAGTGGCATTTCATAATTTAATATAACTCTATTTTCATCCATATATTTCATGTCTTTATAAACGCCTCGCCTATCTTGGCACAACTTCATGATATTTCCTACAAATTCTTTTGGAAGCATAATGCTAGCATTTACGATAGGTTCTTCCATACTTGCAATCTCCTGCATTGGAGGTAAATCTGTCGGATTATATAAATCAAACGATGTACCATCTGTCTTATTTACTTTATAAATAACACTTGGTGCAGTAGTAATAATATTTAGATTATATTCTCTGTCAATTCTTTCTTCAATAATTTCCATATGTAATAAACCTAAAAAACCACATCTAAAACCAAATCCTAATGCTACAGATGTTTCAGGTTCATAAAATAATGAAGCATCATTTAATGCAAGCTTCTCTAAAGCTGCTTTCAAATCTTCATATTCACTACCATCAGCAGGATAAATACCACAATATACCATTGGTGTTACTTTTCTATATCCAGGAAGCGCCTCAGATGCCATATTGTTTTTAAGTGTAATAGTATCACCAACATGAATATCAGAAACATTTTTAATACTAGCAGCTACATAACCAACTTCTCCAGTTTGCAATTCTTGTGATGGAATATAAGTACCTGCTCCAAAATATCCCAACTCAGAAACCACATATGTTTTATTAGTAGCCATGAAAAGTATTTCATCACCAACTTTTATTGAACCATCTTTCACACGCACATATGCAACTGCACCTTTATAATTATCATAATATGAATCAAAAATTAATGCTTTTGTTGGAGCATTTTCATCACCTGAAGGTGCTGGAACTTGTTTTACAATCATCTCTAAAACATCTTCTACATTAAGTCCAGTTTTAGCAGAAATACGCGGTGCATTTTGTGCCTCTACACCAATTACAGTTTCAATTTCTTCAATTGCCATTTCTGGATTTGCATTTGGTAAATCTATTTTATTTATAACCGGCAATATCTCTAAATTATTATCCAAAGCTAAATACACATTTGCAAGAGTTTGTGCCTCAACTCCTTGCGAAGCATCTACAACTAACACAGCTCCTTCACATGCTGCCAAACTTCTTGATACTTCATAAGTAAAATCAACATGTCCTGGTGTATCAATCAAATTTAAAATATATTCTTTTCCATCTTTCGCTTTATAAACACTTCGAACTGATTGTAATTTAATTGTAATTCCTCTTTCTCGTTCTAATTCCATATTGTCTAAAACTTGATCTTGCATTTCGCGTTTTGTAAGTACGCCTGTTAATTCGATTAAACGATCTGCAAGCGTTGATTTTCCATGATCTATATGAGCAATAATACAGAAATTTCTAATTTCTTGCTGATGAGACAAAGCTTATTCCTCCTTTTTTCCATAATAGCTTTTGTAAAATTCTTCTCTAAATTCAGTTAATCTATCTTCTTCAATCGCTTTTCTTACATTTTCCATTAAACGAACTAAAAATCTTAAATTATGAATTGTAATTAATCGTGCACCCAAGATTTCCCCACATTTAATTAAATGTCTAATATATGCTCTTGTATAATGCGTACAAGTATAGCAATCGCAATTATGGTCAAGTGGTGTCCAATCCCTTTCGTAAGTAGCATTACGTACAACCACTTTTCCCTCAGAAGTCATAGCAGTACCATTACGTGCAATTCTCGTTGGTAATACGCAATCGCACATATCTATG
>CANQLS010000130.1 GCA_947624765.1 uncultured Clostridia bacterium | reverse complement strand
TTTGGAGCCTAATCAAACAGCATATAAGGCTGCTCAAGATGCTTTAAATGGCTGGGATCCAAGTGGGGGAGCGTTATATTATTTTAATCCTAACACTGCCACAAATAAATGGATATGGTCAAGGCCTCTTACGGTGGTTATAGGGAAGCATAGATTTTGCAAATAGTAATTTGGAAAATATTTGGACAATTTCGTTGTTGGACTACGCCTCGTGTATCCTCAACGTACCCTCGTACGCCTCCGGTACACTCGCTTGTCCGCCTAGAAATTGCCTCAACTATTTTCCAAATTTTTGTAAAAAGAACAGATTTACTGTTCTTTTTTGCGATCTATTCTAGTTCTATTTTTACAGTATGTCTCATATATATAAATATAGAGGTGAAGAATAGATGTATGAAAAAATATATGCAGAAATTCTTTCTTTCTTTCCAACTACTTTATCTGAAATAATGCAAATAAAGCCTAATGAATGGGAACAAGTTGAAGAAATTCGTATTAGATTAGGGCAACCGATTTGCATTCGTATGCATGATAAAGAAATTTTCTTAAAACAAAAAGTAGGACAAGAAGATATGATGCGATTGCTTGAAAATTTTTCTCATAATTCTATTTATGCTATTCAATCAGAATTAAATAATGGTTTTATTACTATTCGTGGCGGTCATCGTATTGGAATTACAGGTACTAGCGTATTAGAAGATGAAAAAATTAAAAATATAAAATATATTTCAAGCTTAAATATTAGAATTGCACGTGAAATAAAAGATTGTAGTTTATCATTTATGCAATACATAATAAACAAAAATTCTTTTTTAAATACACTTTTAATTTCTCCACCAGGATGTGGTAAGACTACAATTTTAAGAGACATAATTAGGCAACTAAGTAATGGATTTGGAGAATTTAAAGGAAGAAATATTGGAGTGGTTGATGAACGTTCGGAAATTGCAGCTATGTATAAAGGCATACCACAAAATGATGTTGGAATACGTACAGATGTTATGAATAATTGTGCTAAGCATATTGGAATGAATATGTTAATTCGTAGTATGGCACCAGAAATTATTGCAACTGATGAAATAGGCGGAAAGAAAGATGAGGAAGCAATTGAACATGCTATATATTCTGGCGTAAAGCTTTTATTCACAGCACATGGAGATGATATTAATGATATACCAAGTAATATGTTAGAAAATAAGTTGTTTAAAAACATTATTGTTTTAACAAGAAATAAAAAACCAGGAGAAGTAAAAAAAATATATACGTTGAAGGAGGAAAAGTATGTTACTTGTATTTAAATTAATATTACTTTTAGCAATTTTAGTAATATCTAGCTTAATAGGATATATGATTTCTAATAGATATGTTGCACGTGTTAAAGAATTACAAAAATTAATTACTGCATTAGAAATTTTCGAAACTAGAATTAATTATACTTATGATACTATTCCAGAATGTTTTCATTATATTGCTCATTATATTGAAGGGAGTATAGGAAATATTTTTCAAAATACAGCAGATGCTTTGGAGAAGGAAAATAATACAGGAACTGGAGATTGCTTGAAACGAATAATTGATGAAGAAAGAATAGCTTTGAATTTAACAGATACAGATATTGAAATTTTGAAAGGACTTTCAGTTTCACTTGGTCAAATTGATTTGGATAGTCAAATGAAAAATATTCGTTTAGTAATACATACTTTAAATTCTCAACTTGAACAAGCAGAAGAAGAAAAATCAAAAAATTTTAAGTTATATCGTAATATGGGAATTCTAACAGGCTTAGTGCTTATGATAGTGCTTATCTAAGAGAGGTGAGTGAATTATGGAAGTGCAATTACTTTTTAAAATTGCAGCAATTGGAATTTTAGTTGCTGTTTTGCATCAAGTACTTGTTAAGGCAGGAAGAGAAGATCAAGCCATGATGACAACTTTAACTGGACTTGTAATCGTTTTAGCAATGGTAGTAAAAGAGATTAGTAACTTGTTTGATACAGTAAAAACATTATTCAATCTTTAATAGCTAGAAAGGAAATTACATAGATGGAGATTATACAAATAATTGGTGTTGCGTTTGTTGCAACATTTATTGTTATTTTGTTAAAACAATACAAGCCTGAGTATGCAATACATATTTCTATTTTAGCTGGAATTTTAATCTTTACAATGGTAATTTTTAAACTTTCAGCAATTATAGAATTGGTTCAATCTTTGTCAAATAAATTGGGAGTCAATACACAATTTTTTGCAATCCTTTTGAAGATTACTGGAATTGCATATTTATCAGAATTTGCTGTAAATATATGCAAAGATTCTGGTGAAACTGCAATTGCTTCAAAGGTAGAACTAGCATCAAAAATTTTAATTATTAGTATGTCTATTCCTATTTTAGCAACGTTGTTAGATACTATTTCAAACATATTACCATAAAAAGTTTGTGCATGTCAGAAAGGAATGATTATAAAAATGAAAAGGATTATTTTTGTCGTTTCATTATTATTTTTCCTTCTCATATTTAATTATACTTATGCAATTGATTTGAGTGATTTTAATTCTGAAATAAAGAAATATAGTAATGAATATTTTCCAGAACTTAAAGATGGTAATCTTTTAGATAATATTGCTACTGCGAGTAAAAACTTTAGCGTACCCAATATTTTGAGAAGAGTATGGAATAGCATTACAGGTGAGATAAAAAATAATATTTCGTTAGTTTTTAAAATGATAGGTATTGCAGTTTTATGTAGTATATTAAAAAATATTCAAACTAACTTTGGAGAAACAGGAATTAGTGAAATTGCTTTTTATGTTTGTTATTTATTAGTTATTATTTTAATAATGACATCATTTACAAATATTATTCAAATTTGTCGTGATACGATTAGTACACTAAGCGAGTTTATGGAAATTTTAATTCCTGTAGTTATTGGAATTTTAATGGCTACGGGAAATATTGCAACGGTAGCAGCAATACAACCTATATTACTTACAATGATTGCAATTATTACAGTCTTATTATCAAACTTTATTATCCCAATCATTTTTGTTTCTACCGTTATACATATTATTAGTAATATTTCTGAACATATTAATATTAAGCGAATTAGCGAGTTTTTAAAAAAGATTGCATTATGGTGCATGGAGATAGCGTTAGTTATATTTGTTGGTGTATTATCACTAGAAGGTTCTATGGCTTCTAGTATTGATGGAATTACAGCAAAAACTGCGAAAACTGTGGTGGCAAGTGCAGTGCCCGTTGTAGGTAAACTTTTAGGTGATACCGTAGATAGTGTTATGGGAGGTATGACTATTACTAAAAATGCTTTAGGTATAGTTGGAGTTATTGTAATTGTGGCGATTACAATACTCCCTCTCATAAAAACTCTAATTTTAATGTTTACTTTCAATTTGGCATCTGCACTGATAGAACCCATTGCAGATGGAAGAATTGTGAAATGTATGGCTGGTTTAGGTGATTCAATAAAGATTTTGTTTGCAGTAATGACTACGACTACATTTCTTTTTATAATTGCAGTTACACTTATGATTAGGTGTACGAACTTTAGTTTAATGTACCGATAAAATATAGAAGGGAATGATTAGTAAAATGCTAAATCAATTTGCAAGCTCTTTAACAGCTTGTATTATTGTTATTACAATAATCGAAATGCTATTACCAAATGGAAAAAATAAAAAATATGTTACTTTTGTTTCAAGTATGTTACTTATTATTATCATTATTAATCCAATAATTACTTTATTTAATAAAAACTTAAATTTAGATGATATTTTAAAGAACGAAGAAAAGATATTAGCTACTAATGAATATGCAAGTAAAATGGAATATGCTAAAGAAAAAAGTATTAAGGAAACTTATCAAAAAGTTTTGAAGGAAGATATTATTACGCGATTAGAAGAAAATGGATATATTGTAAAAAATGTTTCAGTTGTAATTGATGAGGATACATATAACCCCATACAAATGGAATTACAAATTGAACATGATGATGGTGATATAGAAAAGGTTGTAATTGATGTATCGAGTAATCAATCTGAAAATATAGATGATTTAAAAGTTAAGGAAATTTTGAATAATGCATATGGAATAAAGGAGGAAAATGTTTTTATTGGGAGGTAATTATTTATGCTAATGGAAAAGCTAAAAGAAAAAAATTCTAAAAGATTTATTGAAAATGCTGTTATATTTTTAATACTACTTGTCATAGTTATGATAGTAATCAATAGCTTGTATGGAAAAGAAGAAAATGAAGAGGTTACATCTACTGATGATTATATAATTAAAAATAATAATGAGCCAGAAACTTTAGAGGAAAAATTATCAAATATACTGAGTATGATTGAAGGGGCTGGAAAAGTAAATGTAATGATTTCTTATTTAGCGACAGAAGAACAAATTCCATTGTATGATTGGAAAGAAAATACTACGATAACTGAGGAAAAAGATAAAGAGGGTGGCACTCGAAAAACTGAACAGACAAGTAATGAGCAAAGTGTTATTTATGATGAAAGTAATAACCAAAGAACACCTGTTATAAAACAAACAAAAATGCCTGAAATCATTGGCGTGATTGCGGT
>CANQLS010000129.1 GCA_947624765.1 uncultured Clostridia bacterium | reverse complement strand
ATAAATAGTAATTGGTATGATTATCGAGAAAACGTAAGGCAATGGGCGAATATCATAACCATAAGAGAAGATGTAAGAAGTGAGTATTTAAATAAGCCAGCAGGTACAGTGATTAGTGATGATGAATTTGAAAATGATGTAATAGGAATGTTTGTATATATTCCAAGATATGCGTATCAGATTACAAGTCACTTACATAATGGAGGAAATGTAGCAGGAAATATTGATATCAAATTTATTAATAAACAAAATCAGGATAATACTGGAAAAGAATATAGTGAAATTTATCCAAGTACAACGTTAAGCGGTAAAGATCCATTAATTTCAGGTACTGCAGAAGATAAAATGAATGATTTTGTGGTACATCCAGCGTTTACAGATAATATAGAAAATGGTGGTTGGGAACATGATTTGAACGGAATATGGGTAGCTAAATTTGAAGCGAGTAGTAGTACCACTCAATTAGTTGATGATAAAACTACTGATACCGTGATTGTAGATGGAAATGGAAGAAAGAAAATTAGTACAAATATGGATACACAGGGTAGAAAAAGTAATACTGATGATAGTGAATTTGTAACCTTTCGTCCAAATGTAACGAGTTGGAGAAGTATTAATATTTCAGACATAGTCAAAAAAGCAAAGTCAATGGCAAGTTCTCATGGTTTAAGAAATGTTAATAGTCATCAGATGAAGAATAGTGAATGGGGAGCCGTAGCATATTTAACGCAGAGTAAATATGGAAACGCTAATATTTATAACAATTCTTATTATGAAGGCGAGGGGAGTTATACAGCAGTAACAGGGATGGTAGGCACTACTAAAGACGATATAAGCTATACCAGTTATATAAAAACTAAAAAAACATACAATAACGATGGACGTATTATAATAACATTTACTAATAATGCAAATGAGTATGAAAAAACATACTACCAATATGATTGTGCAGGTGGATATCACGGCAGTACCACAGAAAATATTTATGGTATTTATGATTTGGCAGGAGGCGGTTGGGAATATTTGGCTGCTTTTATAAACAATAAGGAGCAGAAAACTTATAAAGATAGCTATATAAATGCTTGGGAAAGAAATGAATATAGTGTCGGAGTAAATGCAGATAATCCTGATAATAATTATATTGCGAATATAAATAAGTTTGGAGATGCTATTTATGAAACATCTAAGGCTATTGCAGGTGATGGAAATGCATGGAACTTAGATTATACAAAATATCCGTCTGGAAATGGTGCATTTTTTGGACGTGGTTGCGACTTTGGTGATGGAGCGATTGCCGGTTTATATACTTTTGGTAGTGGTGTTAATGGTGATGAGAACACACTTGCCACATTTCGTGTTGTATTAGTGAAATAAGCATGCCTTATTATTAACTGAGTTTTTTGCAAATTCGCTTTTTAGTAAATTTTTGAGAAAGTTTATGGCTAAAAACTTCTTTTTTTCCTTGCATTTGAAATCGCCTTTTAGTATAATAAGCATAGAGCGTGAAACGCTTTATTACGAACGATTGGAGATAATAAAATGGAAGAAAATGCAAAAATAGTAAGACATGTTGATATAGAAAAGGAGATGAAAAAATCTTACATCGATTATGCTATGAGTGTTATTGTACAAAGGGCACTTCCAGATGTAAGAGATGGCTTAAAACCAGTACATAGAAGAATTTTATATTCTATGGACCAATTGGGGTTAACACCTGATAAATCATATAGGAAATCAGCATATATTGTTGGTGATGTTTTAGGTAAATATCACCCGCATGGTGATGCTTCTGTTTATGATGCATTGGTTAGAATGGCACAAGATTTTTCACTTCGTTACCCAATGGTAAATGGACATGGTAACTTTGGTAGTGTTGATGGTGATGCACCAGCTGCCATGAGGTATACAGAGGCTAAAATGCCTAAAATTGCACTAGAAATGTTGGCTGATTTAGATAAAAATACAGTTGATTTTATGCCAAACTACGATGAAAAATTGCAGGAGCCAGTAGTATTACCAGCTAAAATACCTAATTTATTAGTTAATGGTTCTAGCGGTATTGCTGTTGGTATGGCAACTAATGTGCCTCCACACAACTTAACAGAAATAGTGAATGCTATCGTAAAATTGATAGAGGAAGATAATGTTACTGATGAGGAATTAATTGCAACGGTTAAAGGTCCTGATTTTCCTACTGGTGGTATTATTGTTGGACGTGAAGGCATTAAGAGTACTTATTTGACAGGTAAAGGTAGAATTATTGTTCGTGCAAAAACAGAAATAGAAGAGCATGGCAATGGCAGATACCGTATTATTGTAACAGAATTGCCATATCAAGTAAATAAGGCAAGATTAATCGAAAATATTGCTGATTTGGTAAAGGATAAAAGAATAGAGGGTATCTCTGATTTGAGAGATGAATCAGACCGTGAAGGTATGAGAATAGTAATTGAGCTTAAGAGAGATGCTAATGCACAGGTTGTTTTAAATCAATTATTGAAAAATACACAGATGCAAGATACTTTTGGTGCTATAATGCTTGCGTTGGTTAATAATGAACCAAAGATATTAACATTAAGGCAGATGTTAGAGCATTATATTGAACATAGAAAAGATGTTATTGTTAGAAGAACTAAGTTTGATTTGGATAAGGCTTTAGCTAGAGCTCATATTTTGGAAGGCTTAAGGATTGCTTTAGATTATATTGATGAAGTTATCGCAATTATTAGGGCTGCTTATGATGATGCTGCTGAACGTTTGATGAAGCGTTTTAATCTTACAGAAATTCAAGCTAATGCTATTTTGGAAATGAGATTAAAAACATTATCAGGCTTGCAAAGAGAAAAGATTGAGGAAGAATATGAGGCTCTAATGAAACAAATTGAGAGATATCGTGAAATTTTAGGCAGTGAAAAGTTGGTTTGCGATTTAGTAAAAGAAGAACTTTTGGAAGTAAAAGAAAAATATGGTGATGAAAGAAGAACGCAAATTATTGCTGCTGAAGATGAGATTGAAACAGAAGATTTGATTAAAGAGGAAACTACAGTTATTGCTTTAACACATTATGGTTATATTAAAAGAATGCCAGTTGATACTTATCGTTCACAGAAACGTGGCGGTAGAGGCGTTACCGGTATTCAAACAAGGGAACAAGATTTTGTTGAGCAAATATTTACTTCTTCAACGCATAGTATTGTAATGTTCTTTACTAATAAAGGAAAAGTTTATCGCTTAAAAGGTTATGAAATTCCAGAAGCAGGTAGAAATGCGAAAGGAACGGCTATTGTTAATCTATTGCAATTAGACGGAGATGAGAGAGTAACAGCAGTAATTCCAATAGAAACGTTTGTTGAAGGACAATTCTTGTTAATGGCAACAAGAGAAGGTTTAATTAAGAAAACAGATTTAATGGAATATAGTAATAGTAGAAAATCTGGATTGCAGGCTATTTCTCTTCGTGAAGGTGATGAACTAATTGATGTTAGATTAACTGATGGCGAGAGAAATATTGTAATGGTAACTCATGAAGGTATTGCGATTACGTTCTCTGAAAAAGATGTAAGAGCTGTTGGTAGAGTATCACAAGGTGTTATTGGTATTAAGCTTGATGAGAATGATTTTGTTGTAGGTATGGAACCAATATATGATGAAAAAGCATATTTATTAGCTATTACAGAAAACGGATTTGGAAAGAGAACTGAGTTAGAAGAATATCGTTTGCAAGCTAGAGCTGGTAGAGGAGTAATTACTTATAAAACAACACCAAAGACCGGAAAATTAGTTGGCATTAAAGTAGTTAAAGATGAAGATGATGTGATGTTAATTACTGATACAGGTGTTGTTATTAGATTAGCAGTACAGGAAATTAGTATTTTGGGAAGATCAACACAAGGTGTAACGCTTATGAGAGCCGGTGATGGTGGAAAAGTTGTAAGCATTGCTAAAGTGGAGCCGGAAACAGAAGAGGTAGAAGAATAAAAAGATAAAATTAAATATATGCGAATAAAATCAATGGGCGGTCAATGACCGCCCATAATTTAAAGAATGAGATTTTATTTTTATAATTTATTGTGATTGTTTAAAGAAAAGAGAATGTAGCGGCGGCCATTGGCCGCCATTTGCACAAATACCACAAAATATATAAAAGAAAATCTTTTGGCATTATTTATTGTGTTGAGACATGGTTACCCAAAACATTTATTAGTATATTTTAAGAAATTTCGTAAGACACGTAGACAAATTATGTAAATTGTGGTATAATTATTTTTGTGGAAATATATTGCAGTTCCTCCACGAGACATCAATGAACTGCAACAAGGCAAAATTGAAGGAGGAAAATCATCATGGAAAAGATCAGGAAAATCATGGAATTAACGGCAGAGGAACTGTCTCTGCTCCCAAAAATGATGGAACTTGCCCAGGAGGCTGCGGAAGATGAAAAGCTCATTCACGAGCATTTCCAATCTTCCTTTGGAATGGACAAAAGGGAAATCTGTGTTTATAGCACAGACGCCTTCGGTGAGTATGAAGGTGCCGGATATCTCTCCATTGATGGAGTGTTCCGGTATCATGATAACTGGTGGGGAGGCCGTTCCTA
>CANQLS010000128.1 GCA_947624765.1 uncultured Clostridia bacterium | reverse complement strand
CCCTGGCATGATATACTTTTGGAGAGGATATTTCGAACAAGTCTCCTATCTTAAACTCTTTCCAATTTTTAATATCTATTTTATTATTTTGTCTTTTTGTTTTGCGTAGTTTTCTCAGCAAATGTAAAGAAGTTTCTTCTACTTTTTTCATGTAATCTTCCATAAATTTAAAGTTTATATTTCCATTTTCATCTACTGGAAATTTCAACATTATTTCCTTAGCTGATTCTCTTGTAAATTTATTAACATAATCATAATTTAGATTTTTGGCTTTTTCTTTAAAGATTGTTACCAAAAACAAATAAGAATATTTTGTCCATTTGTTTTTTTCATATGGATATAATCCTTGAACGTGGGGATATCCAACAAATGGCTTTTCTTGATAAAAAATCGATTCAGCAGATGTTGTGTCGCTAAAAGTTATCATGTTTCCGTCTTCAGTACATTTTTGATTAGTATAGCCGCCTATTCCATTATTATAACTAGAATTTACTACAACAGGATTAACACCATTCTTTTCTAATAAATTACTATTATTCATTTTATATGCTTTTGTTGGGTGAATATCAAATAAATTTCCCAGCCTAAATTGCTTCCATTTAATAATATCTATTTTATTCATTTTTATTATCTCTCCTAAGTGTTATAATGTAATCCTCATTATTTTCAGCAACACAACTGCTATACATAACCTTTTCAATTAAATCATCGGTAAATTCTTTAACATTTATCCCCTCCTCATGCATTAAATAATTCATCATTGTTTTTGTAAAATTTTCTTCATATATTTCAAATTCTTTTTCAGGCATCTGATAGCTTAAATGCTCAGTTGGTTTAATCCATTGTATTGTTGAATCTCCACTTTGTTTATGAACAACATCGACAAATTTATCTTCTATTTCTTGCCATCTATCTTTAATATCATGCCTGCCTTGGTTTTTAACGGTTTCTAATCCATCATCTTCAATATAACAAGCAAATATTTCTTTATTATTTTGTGGAATTCCTGCTTCAAATACAAATACTGATGTTGTTACTCCTTCGGAAAAAACTTTTTCTGGAAGTTTTATTATCTTTTGTAACTGATGATTCTTTAATATAGATGCACTATTATCTTTTTCCAATTTCTTATCAGGCAATATAAAAGCACACATTGTATGAACTGGAACGTTGTCTAAAACATTTTCAACAATTTTTAGGCATCCGTATTTTCTTTCAAAAGGTGGATTCATTAAAACTTTTGTTATGCCTTTGTTTCGTATCCACTCGCCAGCTTTTAAAGTTCTGCTATCTAATTGATCCAAATTAGTCTTTCCATCTTTATGAATTAACATGTTAGCACATGCTAAAGCATATATTTCTCTATCAAACTCTATGCCAAATAATTGCGAACTTTTTATTTTTTTTGCTTTCTCGGTTTGTATACCACCAGCTTCTTTTATCATTTGGCTCATTGCTTTTACAAGGAATCCTCCTGAACCACATGCTGCATCTAGTACTTTATCATTTTGATGAACATCAATAATTCTGTACATAAATGATGTAATATGTTCTGGTGTAAATACCTGCCCACTTTCGGATTTTTTCTTATACCTATTAAATTCGTTAAAAAATATTCCCATTACATCTTCGCCATTCCAATAGTCAGAATTTAAGCATTCTGATATCTCTGATATCCATTCGATAAAACTGTCTATAGCTTCTTGATTATCTGTAGAATTCATTTTTATTTCTGAATATACCTCTAATAATATATCTAATTTTTGATTTTGTTTCCTACAGTTTTCTAGTGATTTAGATAAAGTTGAAAGGATTGAAACATGAAAAGTTTGATAGTTCATTCCTTTTACAAGACTCGCTCCATATCTTTTAGCAACTAGAGCGCAGGCAGTAAAAATCATTCTATGATACAAATTTTTAATACCAAATTCAACATGCAAACAATCATTAATTTTTTTCGTCAAGTTATATATTTTTTGCTTATCAATTTTATTTACATCAAATAATGATAAATAATATTTCTTATTTTGTAGCTTCGATGTTGTTTCTATTTGCTCGTTGTTTTTAAAAACCATTATTTCATATCCATTATACAAAATTCCAATTACTTTTCTATATTTTGTTAATACAATATCACAATTTTTCTTTATTTCTTTAATGTAATTATTTAAATTTTGATTTGAATTCTTTGTTTCCAATATTATAGCAGGATCTTGTATATTTTTTGGAAGATACCATCCATCCGGTCTATCTTTTATGCCGTCAAAACCAAGTTTTATGAATGATGTTAATTGGCCGACACCACTTTTTGCATCATCACTATCTTCAAATACTAATATCTTTCCTGCATTGTTTCTTACCACATCTTCTGTTAAAAATTCTCTCATTTTCTTTTTATTACTCCTTTTTCACATTCGTATAAATTGATTATATCTAACCTTTTTATGGACTTATTATAATATAATACAACAGCATAATGATATTTTTTGATAAAAAGATTATCTAAACACTATCTAATTGCCTTTATTTAAATTAAAATTATCTAAAAATTGTAATTAAGAAAAAGCCCACAATCCTTTTCTTATAAGGGCTTGTAGACTCATTTACCACAGCAATTTTTGTACTTCTTACCACTTCCACATGGACATGGATCGTTTCTTCCTATCTTGGTACTTTTCTTTTGAACCCTTTTAGCATCTTTGCTATCGTTAGTAACTGTATTTTTTACTACTTGTTTTCTTTCCATATTCTGTCTAATTTCCGCCTTTAATAAATAGATACTGATATCTTTATTAATTCTAGCAAGCATGTCATCGAATAGCTGATAACCTTCCATTGTATATGCTTGAAGAGGACTAGTATTAGCGTATCCTCTAAGACCGATACCATCTCTTAAGTGACTCATAGTACTTATATGTTCCATCCAATGGTTATCTAGTACTCTAAGAGATATAACTTTTTCAAATTCATTTTTAATCTCTTCAGGAATTTCTTCTAACTTTTCATCGTAATCTTTTAATGCATTATTATATATTAGCTCAATTACTTCTTCTGGATCTTTACCGTTTATTTCCGATAAATTAATACGATATTTTCTAAGTAAATTTTCATTACTAGCTTCTAGTATTTCACTATAATCACTTTCTTTTAATTTATTGCTATCGACTAAATGCGAATTAACAATATTACTAATATAATCGTGAAAATCTTTTAAAACAGTCTCGTGAATAGATTCGTTATCTAGTATTTCATTTCTTTTACCATATATAATTTCTCTTTGATTACTCATTACATCATCATAATTAAGAAGTTGTTTTCTTATATCAAAGTTATTACCTTCAACTTTTCTTTGAGCCGATTCCACGGTCTTTGAAAACATTTTATTTTGAATAGCCTGTTCTCCAGTAAATCCCAAATTAGCAAGCATTCCTCTATATTTGTCTGAGCCAAATCTAATCATTAAATCATCTTCAAAGGAAACATAAAATTGTGTAAACCCTGGGTCTCCTTGTCTACCAGAACGACCTCTAAGCTGATTATCAATTCTTCGTGATTCGTGTCTTTCTGTTCCAATTACGCAAAGACCTCCGAGTTCTTTTACTCCTTCCCCGAGTTTAATATCGGTACCACGTCCAGCCATATTAGTAGCTATTGTAACTGCTCCCATTTCACCGGCATGGGCAATAATTTCCGCTTCTCTAGCATGGTTTTTAGCATTGAGTACTTCATGTGGTATCTTCTTCTTTTGAAGCATCTTACTAATTAATTCTGAAGTTTCGATAGCAATAGTACCAACTAATACCGGTTGCCCTAGCTTATGTCTTCTTTCAATTTCTTTGACAATTGCAGAATATTTCCCAGCTTTATCTGGATAAAGTAAATCAGTAGCATCTTCTCTTATAACTGGTTTGTTAGTAGGTATTTGAATTACGAACATATTATATATATTTCTAAATTCTTCTTCTTCCGTTTTAGCTGTACCAGTCATACCAGATAATTTATTATACATTCTAAAATAATTTTGGAAGGTAATCGTTGCTAGAGTCTTAGTTTCCTGCTGAATTTTAACTCCTTCTTTCGCTTCTATTGCCTGATGGAGGCCCTCTGAAAAAGCTCTACCTTTCATAAGTCTACCAGTAAACTGATCGACGATAATAACAGCTCCATCTTGTACGACATAATCAATATCGATACTCATAGCGTAGTTTGCTTTTAAAGCCTGATTAATATGATGAACTAACGCCGTATTAGAAATATCATATAAATTATTCAAATGAAATCTTTCTTCCGCTTTTCTGCTACCTTCATCTGTCAAACTTACAGCTTTTGACTTCTCATCAATAATATAATCTTCATTTTCATTTAGCGATTTTACAAAACGGTCAGCATCAGTATATAGATTAGCGGACTGCATAACACCACCAGATATAATAAGAGGCGTTCTTGCTTCATCGATTAAAATTGAATCGACCTCATCGACAATACAAAAGTTAAGCGGTCTTTGTACTCTATTTTCTCTTTTAGTAACCATATTATCTCTTAAATAATCAAATCCAAGTTCATTATTCGTACTATATAGAATATCACAGTTATATGCTTCTTGTTTTTCCTTAGGGGATAAATCTCTAAGATTAAGACCTACCGTTAATCCTAGAAATCTAAATATACTA
>CANQLS010000127.1 GCA_947624765.1 uncultured Clostridia bacterium | reverse complement strand
TTTTCTAAAATATTAAATAAACCTTCTATATATTCATCTAAAATATTTTTCAACTTACTAGGCATAACTTTTCCTCCATAATTTAATAATCTAATTAGATTATAACATAAAAAGTAAAAATGTGCTAATTAATTTTGCCTTTATATGAGTTTTTTATATTTAATATGAAAAAGTTATCCATATTTTCTAGCTTTTTAAAAACACTGTAACAATTAAAATGTCAACCACAATTGACATTTTTCTTTGCACAGGCCAGACCAAGAAGTACTAGAGTATTCTCTAGATGAAGAAAGAAACAACAATAATACTGATAAAGAAGTAAAAGGCGTGACTCTTGAAAACAATGTAATAACAATTAGAGTAGATTTAAATGGTCTTACAGCAGACCAAGTATACTTCTACTTAAAAGATTTACCAGAAGGAGCTATAATAGAAGGATTACAATCTGAATCAGCTGGTTCAGAAACAAATAAAAAAGTATTCGTAAAAGCTCAAGAAGGTACATATGAATTTACAATAAAAACAGATAAAGGTTCTACAAAGGTTACAGTTAATGTAGTAGATGTTACAATGCCTAAGTTCAAAATGTTTAAATCATTAAGAGCAGAAGAAATTGTAGCCATATCAGATGAAGCTGTTAAATATAACTCTGAAGAAGTAAAATTTACAAGTCCTGCTACATTCTCAGGAAATGTAAACTTAATGAAAGCATCGACAGATGGTGCAAAATATTACAAAGTTAGAGTAGAAACAGAAAAATATGATAATACAAATGTAATAGCAGTAAATCAAAAAACATTAAAAGAATATAAGACAGAACCAGTTATAGGTGCTGCAAATGAAGTATATGTATACTTAGATGCAAATGAAGCAGAAATTCCATTAGTATTAAAACATAAAGATGCAACTGAAAAGCAAGTAAAAGAAGCAGTAGCTACAAAAGTTACATTTAATACTACATCTATAATCTGGGTTAACAAAGCAGAAGCTGGTAATAAGTATTATAGTTATAGAGGTACTGTAATTAATGCTAAAGTTAATTCTGTAAATCAACAAGTTATCGATATTGGAGTAGATTTTGATAAGCTTCCAAAAGCAACTTTCAAAGTAGTTGATGGAAAAGTTACTGAATGGAAAGAAGATTCTAGCAAAGGTGAAAAATGGATAGCACTTTCACTTGAACTTACAAAAGAAGCTAATAGAGAAAAAGCTAGAACAATAACAAATGCTGTTCATACAGATAGTACAAACATTATCCTAGATAAATCAGAAGCAGATCCTACTTGGCGTTGGGTATGGATAAGAGCTGAAGGTGAAGGAACAGTTAAATTCACATTAACATATACTTTAGCAGATAACAAAGTTGAAGAATTACCAATAACAGTAAACTTACATGATATAAAAGCACCATTAGTTACATCTGTTTCATCATCTACTGTAGGAATAGCTAATGCTAAAGTTGATGACACTGTTGATAATAAAGGAAAATTAATTACAGTTGATTCATACAAATATGGAATGGATGCAACAGTTGAAAGAAAAGAAACTAAATCAAGCAAGACAGCTACAACAGGAAGATGGTATAGTTTAGAATTAAAGACAAATGTTGATCCATCTTCACTAGTATATAAAGATGATGAAGGAAAATGGGCTGAAATACCAGAAGATATGATTTCAGATGGTAAAATAGTTGTATGGTTAAATGCTGATAAAACAGATGATCTTGCTACTGGTAGTGGAAAAACAGTTATAACTCTTGCTAATAGATATGCAAATGATATAGAAATTGGCGAGACTACAGGTAGTGGAACAGAAATCAAAGTAAAGCGTACTGAAAAATCAAAAACAGAAATATATACAAATGGAAGTCAATTATTTACAAATACTCTAAAAACAGATAAGAGTTTAAGTGAATTGAATTTAAATAACAATGTAAATGTAGAAGAACTATATGAAGATTTAGATGCAGATGCGACACTTAAAAATAATTTAATTGCTATACAGAAAGCAACAATAACATATAGTAAAAAAGATAATTTAAATACAATAAAATTAAATACGAACAACATAAAAACAATAAAAGTAAACGGAGAAGAAGGAAAATGGATAGTTGTTCATTTTGCAGTAAGAAATAGTGCAGATTTAACAGATGCATTTGGAGATAGCAAAACTCTATTTGTTGATAAAACAAATGATGCACAATTATTACAGAATATAAGCGTTAGTGATAGTTATACTAACAATGAACAATGGAAAGTAGTTCCAATGTGGATAAACTTATCTAGTGATAAATTAAAAAATGAAGCGAAAGTAGAAATTCCACTAAAATCAACAAATCCAGATGAAACAAATAGCTTGTTTATAAAAGTAATAGACGAAAACGTAAATGAACCATTAAAAACAGTTGAAAAACCAAGTGCAGAAACTCCAGCATCATTTAAGCAAGAAGATGGAAATGTAAATAAAGAAGCAGTTAATCAATACTTAGGATGGAGTGGTGAAACACTAAAAGGTCATGAAGATGCATTCATGAACAATCTTGGAATTGCAAATAATGCTGTAACAACAATTGATCAGGTAGTAGATAATACTGTATATATGACAGTAAGAGCTGACTTAAAATCTTTAGAAGCAATGGAAGACGATAGGTATAGATTACCACTTGAATTCGATATCTCATCAATTGGATTAGAGGACAGATTAAACCTTTCAGTTTATGGAGCATGGTACGAAGATGGAAAGCCAGCAGATAGTTTGACAAATATTGGAGGGCTTGCTGGAACAAAAGAGTATGAACTAATGAAATTTAACTTTTCTAAAGAAAAAGTAGAGGCATTTGGAAATGGTGCATCATATACCAATGAATTATTCTTCATAAATGGAACGGGCTTTACTAATAGCAATAGATCAGGCCTTTTAGGAGAAATAGCTGACAAACAATTTATCCGTTATGTAATTACATTTAAACAAATATAATAAAAGGACAAAATAATTGAAAATATGTAAAAATACAGATAAAAAAAAAGAACACACCTAAAATTAGAGATTATATCTAATTTTAGGTAGTTCTTTTTATTTAATGCTATTAAATGTAGCATTACTATTTTTTCAAAAGTAACAATAATATTTATTATGTTTATATCTGCATTAAGCGTTGCTAATTTTTGTTTGTGCAAAGATAAAAACTTTTCAATTATCCTTGTACAAATTCAATTATATAGTGAATATATGGTGTAGTTAAGTTTGCACTTCCGTCTCCGGTAGGAGCAGTATTAGTTTTAGTAATATAAACGTCTTCCCATCCTTTGCTACTATCGTAAGTTGCACCTAAATAGAATTTATTTCCATTGTAATCTTCATTAACACTGCATAATCCCCAAGATGCAGGGTCATATTTGCTTAACTGTACATATACTTTGTCATTTGAACCAACAGAAAGAGCTGAAATATCTAATTCTAATGGTATGATTTTGTCACTACCTTTGACTGCTTGTAATCCATTTAAGTTTCCTGTTACTTTTACATATACAGTATCTCCATAAGTTTCTGTTGTAATATTTTTTATTTGTGCTTCATTGTGATTTAAAGCATTTAATTGGTCTTGGTCTATTTGTGTATTAGAATCTTGAGCATTACCTAACCATTTTTCATATTCTTGTTTTCTAGCTGTTTCTGTAGTCATTGATTCGTATGTTGGTAGAGCTGGTTTTGTAGGTGTTTTTGTATTACTTAAGTCTAATTCTGGAGCCTGGCTATTGTCTACAAAAGCAACTTTTATGCTATTTGTTTCTTTTACTGGAGTTTCATGGCTAAATTTAATTTCTAATGGGTTTGATGAAATATTTGCATTTGCTTTACTAATTGCTTTTGCTACGTTTTCATTTGATAAGTTAATCCATACTGGTATACAATTATAACCACTTATATTCCCATTAGTTGCTCCTATTAGGTTTGATATATTGGCTGGGTCCATATATACTCCATTTTTAAATCCACCATTGTCATCTTGAATTGTTGTACTCTTAACAGCCATATACATAACTATCCACTTACCTTTTACACCATTAACAGTTATTTCTGATATGTTTGTTAATGGTAGTTTTACTGTTGCCACATTCGCAGTTCCATCATATGAAACATCGCCATTTCCATATGTCAATTTAAATAATGTGCTTAGGTTATTATTTAATGATATTTTTACTTTATCTTGCAATGCTGTTGGAACTTTAGGCTCTTCAACTGTGATATTTTGTAAAGTACGATTGCTATATTCGTAAGCTCCATTTACGTAGGCTCCTCCAATTGGATAACTTGAATGAGTTTCTACGTAGCTTTGTTTTTTCTGATTTATTCTTACGTAAGTCTTACTGTAATCATTATCTGTCGTTCCTACTTCATGAGCATATTTATTTGCAAGTATTTGTGATAATTGAGAATTATCGCTTGCATCTGCATCTAGCCATACAGTAATCTTATTTCCATCTTGATATGATTTTGGTAAAGCAGTCCAGTATCCGTTCTCACCAGTACTCCATAAGTCCCTATAAACAATATCCTCTGCTGGAATGTTTGTAGTAATTACTACGCTATACCATCTTCCAGTTACATGAGGTGTATATGAAAATCCAGTACCACTGGTAATTGTTTCATTTACTGGTTTTGATACATTTGGAGACATTGCATATGTATATGTGTCAATT
>CANQLS010000126.1 GCA_947624765.1 uncultured Clostridia bacterium | reverse complement strand
GCAAACAAAAATGCAAGTGTAGAACAAATACAAAAGGAAGCAGATTCATGCCATACAGTAAAATTCGAAAGTACATCTAAAATCTGGCTACGCAGCGCAAGAGTTTGGGATAATTCTACAGGTGGATCTCTAGCAAATGCAAGTGCAGTAACTAAGGTAGAAATAAATGAAAAAAATAATCACATCCTAGATATAGGCGTTAAATTTGATGAATTAAAAGAATTAACATTAAAAGATGAAGATGGAGCAGTAACATATACAGAGCAAAACGGAGATTTATGGTTACCAGTAGTAGTTAAGGTTGGAAATCAATTAAAAGGTGCTAAAGTAAAAGAAGCCGTATTTGCTAGTGATAGCGATAGTATTATGGTAGACAGAAAAAAAGCTACTAAAGAAGATGGAAATGAGTTAGTTCTTTGGGTAAAATCAAACGGTAAAGATAATCAAGAAATCTCATTTACATTAAAATACAATAGAGCAGATGAAGCAACTGAAGAATTACCAGTAACAGTAGTATTACATGATGCAAGTGCTCCTAAAATAATTGCAGTAAACCCAGGTGACGATGAAAATGCAAAAGCTTTACAAAACTACAAGGTAGTTAATACTGATATTGCCAGTGCCCAACGCTTAAGATCAGATAAAATAACGTTAGAAACATACAAATACGGTATGAAGATAGTACCACATACAGACTATACAGGTGAAGTGGTAAATGGAAGATGGTATAGCTTAAAATTAACATTTAATGTATCTTTAGAAAGTATTCTTTTTAACAACAGTGGAAATACAGAAACAACTTTTGCAAATGGTTGGGAAGAAATTAAAGAAATAAGTGGAAATACTTTAACAATTTGGTTAAACTTAGATGCAACAGATAAAGATGGTAAACATCAAAACAGTGTTGAACAAACAGTTTGCAACAAATGGGCAGAAAGGAAAAACAGTGTAACAGCAAAAGATTATGCAGTTGGAATAACCGTAGAAGAAACAGAAAAATCTAAAACAGCTTTAAATCATGAATTAGGAAACGGTGGTATGGGAAGAGCTGATGTATGGGAAACTGGAGTAAAAGATGTAGTTACTGATGAGACATTAAATAGGCTAAATAACATTGAAATTGCCGTTAAGCATGAAGATGAATCAAGAAAATCAACAAAACAAAACGCACCAACTTATGGAACATTTGCTTACACTCTAGCAGAATCAAATGATATAACAGTAGCAAATGCACTAGATACTGAAAAGAATAGTGTAGCTACAATAAGTCTAAATAGTGCAAATGTAAGTAATGTAATATTAAAACATGATGGTAAAGATCTTGAAGGTAGATGGATATTGGTTCATTTTAACGTAAGAGGTAGCGCAAACTCAATAGAAGATAGAACAGAATCAGATGCTGTTATAATAGATGCTAATAATGCTGGTGAACTACTACAAGGATTACAAACAGGTGATAGTAATCCTAAAGCAGATAGAATTCCATTATGGATTAACCTTGATGCAGAAGAAATAAAAGCTGCAACAAAACACAATGGTAAGGGTGAACCAACACCATTTAAAGTAACATTTGGATCTAGTTCACCAGTTGAAGAAGAAAATTACTTCTATCTAGTAATCAATGATTCAAATGCAAATAACTTTACTTTAACAGAAAAAAATGAACCAGAAATTATAGAAGCTCCTTCTAACTTAAGTTCAATGACACCAGACCAAAAGAAGGAAGTGGCAAAAAATACTTATGTTTGGGACGAACAACAAGACCATGGTGTTGCTGAACAATACGCTAACGCATTTTTAAATAACATGCAATATTTAAATGAGCATGCAGAAGTAGAACAAGTTATTTCTGGAAATACAATTTATATGACTATTAAAGCAGATTTTAAAAGACATATGCAGCAAGATGGAACATGGCCAGGATCTCAAAGCTGGAGAGTGCCATTAACGTTTGATCTTTCTATGTTTAATATAAAGAAAGGTGATAAATTAAGTTTCTGGAATCAAGGTACTAGTGAATGGAAACCTACACAAGCAGATGGAAATAATTACATTAATTTCGGTTTAAATGTAGATAAATTGGTTAGTGATAATTGGGTTACAGGTTCTACATTAACAAGAAGATATGTCTTTACTGATAAACAACTTAATGGAAGTGCAGAAAAATGTGAAATATGTAAAACAAGTAATGCACCAACAACTTGTGAAAAATTACAAGAAAAAGGTGCAAGATGTGTAGAATATGTTGTAACTTTAGTACAAAAATAAAATGTGAATATAAAAAATTTACAAATACCAAATACTCTAAAAAGGAACGGTTTTAATGTACCGTTCCTTTTAATGTATATTTTTTTGATATAGTTCTGTAAATTATTTGGTGATATATTATTTAATTCCTGATATTTCTAATTTTTCTTCTCCAGCATATGTTATTGTTACCTTAGAAAGATCTGTACTATCTACTGTTACAGTAGCTTTCTTACCGTTAATACCAAATGACTTTAACCAGTTATTTACATCTGTTAATATTGCATCTGTTATTTCATATCCTTCTGAAACATCTGTATTTAGTACTTCTTCTAGAGCATCTGCAGAAGCATATTCTTTAATTTCAAGTGCTTTTGCTCCTCTTAATACTGCTGGTGCAAGTGTTGTAGATAATGTTGTTATAGTTGCACTTTCTCCATCCTTTGGAGATAATGTAACTGTTGCTCCTTCTGGATTTGTACCACATATATCAACAGTTCCTTTTTCAACAGTAACTGTTATATCACTTCCAACTGTTACGTCTTCTTGTGTTACAGTGATTTTGCTGCTTGCTTTACCATTGATAACAATAGTTCCTTGCTGTACTGCATCTTCGCCATTTGCAGATACAAATTTAATTGTAATGTCTTTTATTAAGTTACTATCCATTTTGTCATTTCTGTTTTCAAATACTAAGTTATTTGCTTGTTCAGTTGCAACAACTACTAAAGTTGTTTCATTTTCTACTCTAGTAACTGTATCTAATGATGTTGATATTCCAGCACCGTTAATAGTAACATCTGAACCTGCTTTGACATTTAAGTCATAAGTTGGATTTGCAACAGTTTTTACAATTACGTTATCTTGTAATGTTAAGCTTGATTCTTCTGCTAATAGCAATCCAGTAATATCAAAATATGATTCATTTCCTTTTAAATGTACTTCTGCTGGTGAATTTGTAGCTGTAGTTGCTAATTTTCTCTTATGTATAGTTCCTCTCGATGATGCATCTGCTAATGTTGATACTGTAACTATTTTTTCTTTTACATATTCTGCTTGTAATAATTCACTTGCATCACTGCTCTTTTCATTTAATCCTATATCAATTTTATTACCATCTATTGATATTGTATCTCCATCTTTTAGATTTGAAACGAAAGTTGCTAGTTTAATAAATTCTCCTTTGCATACATTAACACTTGTACTAAATCTTGAATAAGTTTCACCTTCAATTGTAATCTCAGAATTATCTTTATAAGCAGCTTTACCTACATAAATTGTTTTTGAATCTTCTGTACATAAATTTGGATCTGAAACAACTGTTAAACCTTTAATCCTTGGCATTGTATGAACAATTCCAATTAATTCGCTCCAGCCTTCGAAGTCTCCACATTTTGCAATTAATCTAAATTGATAATTTGTATTTGCTTCTAATCCTTCTACTGTAAAGAATGTTTTGTCTATTTCAGTTTCTGCCTTATCTTTATAAGTGTACTCTACTTTGACAGGTTTTGTTTCTTGATATTTTCCTGTACCATCATATACTGCTATTGCATAAGTATAATCCTCTAAGTCTTTTTGATATCCAAAGCCATCTGTATACAATGGTGATTTATTTGCATTAGTACCTTTAACACTTAATTTAAATCTTATTGTACTATCTGTTACTATGGTTTCATCAGTTGTAGGGTTTTCTTTTCCATTAGTAAAGTTAACTTCTCTATATGGAGCATAGAAACTATATGTTTCTGGTTGAGAATTTACATAGATTGTATTTTCTTCTTTATTTGCCACGTCATTCACTACATTAGCTACAACTTCAACCATATAACCATTATTGCGTTCTAATACAAATTCACTTTCATCTTCCCAATTAGTATATACATATTTGCTAGAGCCGTTATCTTTTGTTGGGAAACTAATTGATTTATTTGCTGTTAAAGTTGTTGTAAATGTCTCCGCAGCTGTTGTGGATACAACACCTGTTTCTTTATCTTGTTTGTAAAGTTTTAATGTATAACCACCGCAGTTTGCATCAGTTTCTTTCCATGAAATTTTTGGAAGCCCTGTTGCCGTATCTACTGTATAATTAATATTAGACACTGCCTTTACAGGCTTTACAGTTACTACCTCAGAAACAACTGGCTCTGAATTTGTTTTTGCATTTGATACATCACCTTTTGTTACTATTTTGATATAGTATTCTCCTGCTTCTAATGCTGAACCTTCATTTTCATAATTTTTTAATTCGAATTCTGTAGTTGTAGCTTCACCTTCATAATAGATTTCACCATCTTTGAATAGTGTTACGATATATCCTTTTGTAGCTTCATTAGCTGCATTCCATGTAAACTTATTTTGGCTACTAGTATCTTTTGGCAATACTATTTTTGTTGCATCTACTTTTTCTGCTTGAGTTGTTTCAACGTCTTTAGAAATATCTACAAATGGAGCATCATTAGTTATTAG
>CANQLS010000125.1 GCA_947624765.1 uncultured Clostridia bacterium | reverse complement strand
CTGAAGAAGAACTAAAGCAAGCAGCTGAAAGAGCAAATGCAGATGAGTTTATTAAACACTTGCATGATGGATACGATACTTTAATTAATGAAGATGGTAGTAATTTAAGTGTAGGCCAAAAGCAATTATTAAATATATCACGTGTATTTATCAATCAACCAAGAATTTTGATTTTAGATGAAGCAACTAGTAATGTTGATACAAGAACAGAAGTAAAAATACAAGAAGCAATGTTAGAATTGATGAAAGGAAGAACCGGCTTGGTATTGCACATAGACTTTCTACTATTCGTAATGCTGATAAAATTATTGTTATCGATAATGGAGAAATTGTAGAAGCAGGAACGCATAAAGAACTTCTTGCAAAAGAAGGAAGATATTATGAACTTTATACAGGTATGCAAGAGGACTAAATAATTAATGGTGAAGAATTAAGAAAAGAAATCTAAAAATTTCACACATAAAAAAACAACTCCTATTGACAAGGAGTTGTTTTTTTATTGCTTATTTCTTTTTAGCAACTGGTTTCTTAGCAACTGCTTTTTTAGCAACTGGTTTCTTAGCAGCAGGTTTTGTAGCTACTTTTTTAGCGGCTGGTTTAGCAGCTACTTTTTTAGCAGCTGGCTTAGCAGCAGGTTTTGTAGCTACTTTTTTAGCAACTGTTTTTTTAGCGGCTACTTTAGCAGCTGGTTTAGCAGCTGTTTTTTTAGCAACTGGTTTCTTAGCAGCTGGTTTAGCAGCTACCTTTTTAGCAGTTGTTTTAGTTGCAACTTTTTTTGCTACTGGCATTGGATTGCCCCCCCTTCTTTTGTAAAACTTTTAAAAAGTTTTATATATAATTTTTAACTTTCATTACTACAATTAAAATATAACTAATTTCAACATTTTTTGCAATAGTTTATTTAAAAATTTTTTATTTTTCTAAATAGTTAGTCAACTAATTATTGCAACAAATATCTTGTAATCCGTACGTGGCAACGGATACAAAACTTGTAAATAAAATGTAAAACTTTTTAAAAAATTACTAGTAATTTAATAAGTGATGTATTATAATGAAAAAAGAAGGTGGTGGTTGTATGGAGTACGATAAACTACTAAGAGATGAAAAAAGAAAAATTTCAAATTTGATTAATCATAAATTTGTAGATTTGGATTTTTCAAATTTACAGTTAGTGTTAGATAATAATTATAATGAACCAAGATGGATGGATGTTTACATCTTATTATATAAAGCTAAACTACCAGCTGATATTGAAGCTTATGATATTTTACTTGAGAAATTATCTAAACCATCATTAAAATTTTATTTTAAAAAAGATGATGGAAAAAGATATATTGTTAATGCAGATGACAGAATGATGAATGAATATGTCCGTTACTTAATTACAAAAGAAAAAGTTTCATATTCATTAGATGCACAATATATACCAGATAAAGAATATATTAAAGAAATTTTAAAGTATAATAAATTTAGACGTTGTGGAATATATGTTCAACATCAAGAAGAAAATGAATTTATTATAATGCCTACACAAGATAAAATTACAAATGCAAAAGAAGCACGAGAAGTTTATGAGAAATTATTTGAAGCATATGATTTATTTATTAATTTAAAATTAGAAAAAGAAAATTTTTTAAATAATATAAATGCTTGTTTGAAATTAGGAAAAGATAAAAGAATGATAGCAACATTAAGTACAATGCTTACATATTTTAATATTCAGTTTATTATTAAAGATGATGTTATAACTATAGATAAAACTAATATTAGTATTGAAGATGAAGAAACGGCAAAAGGTTTTCACTCTCATTTGATTGATGCATATCAATTTTTTAGAAATGTAGTTAATAGCGAAAATAAAAAAGATATTATTAGTGAAATGTATAATAAAAAAGTTTCTCCAGAAATTATGGAACAATTTACAAGTGAGATTGCAAGATATTTAAATGTTGTAGAAAATAAAGAATTGGTTGATTGGATTATTACAATTTCACGTGAAAGTAAATATACGTTAGATATTTATTTTGATTCGCAAGGTGTATTTTATATTGGCGATGATATTATTGTTACACCATTAGATGCTAGAGAATTTTATATTGATTATATGGATAAGAAAAAAGATAAAGTTAGTATGGTAGTATATCAAAAAGGTATTTTGAATAAATTAAAAAGAGTATGGGATAATTTTAAAAGCAAGTTTAAAAAGAAAAAGCATTGAAACAATGCTTGACAAATCTACATAATCATGTTAAAGTAGTATAGAAAAATGGTTGAAAAATAAATTATTAAAGTATATAATCATACCGTAAGGTGTGTTAATAGGAGTGACGAGGCAATTGGAAGCTATGAACCTCGTCAGGTCCGGAAGGAAGCAGCGATAAATAGTATTTTTCTTTGTGCATCGTCATTCCTATTAGCATATCTTACGGTATCTTTTTTGTTAAAAATTATATCCTATTTTAAAGGAGGAAATTTATGGCATATGTAGCATTATATAGACGATTTAGGCCAAAAACTTTTGATGAAGTTGTTGGACAAGAACATATTGTAAAAACATTAAAAAATCAAATTGAAAATAATCGTATAGGACATGCTTACTTATTCAGTGGTGGGCGTGGAAGTGGAAAAACGTCAACTGCTAAAATTCTAGCAAGAGCAGTTAATTGTGAGCATCCTATTAATGGTGAACCATGTAACGAATGTGAGATGTGCAAGCAGGCATTAGAGGGAAGTTTAGTAGATATTACAGAGATGGATGCTGCTTCTAATAATGGTGTAGATAATATTCGTGATATTCGTGAAGAGGTAGAATTTATTCCTACTGCAGCAAAGTATAGGGTGTATATTATTGATGAGGTACATATGCTTTCAACAGGAGCTTTTAATGCACTTTTAAAAACTTTAGAAGAACCACCGGCACATGTTATTTTTATTTTAGCAACTACTGAACCTCAAAAGTTACCTATGACAATTTTATCGAGATGTCAACGTTTTGATTTTAAACGTTTATCCATTGAAAATATTATGAAGCGTTTGCGTGTGATTTGCGATGAAACAAATACTAAAATTCAAGATGGTGCACTTCGATTTATTGCAGTACTTGCAGATGGTGCAATGCGTGATGCTATTAGTATATTAGATCGTTGTATTGCTGAAGGAGAAGAAGAAATAACTGAGCAACGAGTTAGAGAATTAGTTGGTATACCGGAATTTGAATATCTTATTCAAATGGCAGATGCACTTATTTCTAGCAGCGTTGATAATGTTTTAGAGAAAGCAGAAAAATTAATTGCTGAAGGAAAAGATTTAAACGTGTTCTTGTGGGAACTTATTAAATTGATGCGTGATTTATTAGTTCTTTCAACTTGTAAAGAGATAGATGTTTACCAAGAGGAAGAAAAGGAAAAACTAAAAGTATTGTTGCAAAAGACTAATAAAAATAGATTGATTGAATTAATTGAAGGGCTTTCTTCTTTGAGTAATGAAATAAAATGGGCAACTGAGCCAGATATTATTTTGGAGACGGGATTTATTAAATTGTGTACTGAAGTAGAAAAAACATTTGTATCAGAACAAAAAATGTCAACAGATTTAAAATCAAAAGTATTGACAAACTTAAAGGAAAACGGCAAAATATTATTGCACACAAAATTAGAAGAAACTAAAATAGAACTTGGTGAGGAAGACGGTTTAGTGCATATTATTTTTGAAAAACCAGTGGACTCTTTTGTAAAGATGAATTTATTAAAGGAAGAATCAAAATTAGCAATAAAAGAAGCTGTAATCCGAGCTGTTGGAAAAGATGTTAGTGTGAAATTTGTAAATTTAAAAGGAAAGGATGAGTAAGAATGGCTAAATTTGGAGGTTATCCAGGTATGGGTGGAAATATGAATCAATTATTAAAGCAAGCACAAAAAATGCAAGCTGATATGATGAAAACACAAGAAGAAATTGAAGCAAAAGAATTTGAGGTAACGAGTGGCGGTGGAGCTGTTACAGTTACAATGAATGGAAAAAAGATATTGAAATCAATTAAAATAAAGCCAGAAGTAGTAGATCCTGAAGATGTGGAAATGCTAGAAGACTTAATTTTAACTGCTATTACAGAAGGAACTAAAAGAGCAGAAGAATTGGTTGAAGCAGAAATGAGAAGATATAATGTTCCTGGTGGATTAAACGGATTATTATGATTATAGAAAGGAATGACTCTAAAGATGGCTTTTAGTGCATCTATTGAAAAACTAATAGAGGAATTTGAAAAATTACCAAGTATAGGACATAAAACTGCGGTAAGACTTGCTTTTTATATTTTAAATTCATCAGAAGAAAATGCAGTTCAATTTGCTAATACAATATTAGAAGCAAGAAAAAATTTAAAATACTGTTCAATTTGTAATAATATTACTGATGTAGATCCTTGTCCGATATGTGCGAATCCAAAAAGAAATAAAGATGTAATTTGCGTAGTAGAAGATGTACGCGATATTGTGCCAATAGAAAGAACGCATGAATATGATGGCGTATATCACGTTTTACAAGGTGTAATATCACCAGTAAATGGCATTGGCCCAAATGATATTAAAATAAAAGAATTAATCACTCGTATTGGGAATGGAGATGTAAAGGAATTAATATTAGCCACAAATCCTGATGTGGAAGGCGAAGCAACTGCTATGTATATTTCAAAATTAGTAAAACCAATGGGAATTAAAACCACTCGTTTGGCTCATGGAATCC
>CANQLS010000124.1 GCA_947624765.1 uncultured Clostridia bacterium | reverse complement strand
CTATATCCCTTTTCGGCAAGAGCCTCATACACTTGTCTTAAAATCTGCTTTGAATTACTACGTTTTTCTTTTTCAACTTTAAAAAAAATCGTATTTTCAGAATCCATTTTTACTCCCTCCTACATTAACCGAAAAAACCTCTTTTTGGTTTTTGAACTACATTACCACTTACTGGATAGATTTGCATGCATAACTCTTCAATTGCATTTTTAAACTCTACTGTATATTCCTTATAATTCATATTATTTTTATATAAAGCTTCTACATATTGTATATAATTTTCCACTTGGAATGGTATTATTGAATACATTGTTTTTCCAGTTAAAAGTTCATCTACGAAAGACATTTCAGGGTCATTATAATAAGACAAACCTTCTATAATTTTTTTAGGTGTCAACACTGTCTTAACATATTTATTAATAATAACTCTTATTTTTGACATATCTATTTGTTTACTCTTTAATTCTCGCAAAAACAAAGTTGTTTCTTGCAATTTTAATATATCTAAATCTTGTACAATATATATTTCTGAAGCTTGTTCGAAATACTCAATTGGTGATGTAAAATCACAATCAATTAATGTTAAATTATTCTGCTTTTTAATTGTTTCTAATACAGTTTTGTGCTTATAATTTCTTCTATTATCATCAGCAGAACCTGGAATAGCTGTATAAACATGTAAAAATTTATTTGCTGGAAGGAATGTATCTATTCCTTCAGATAATTTTCTCATGCATTCCATAGCAATTCTTCTCATTTTAGAATCATCATTATTATGAATAAAATACAAACTCCTATCCTTCGTCATATCTAAAAGTGCTGTATTTACTTGTTTAGATGAAATATTGAAAGCAACCGCATTTGCTATAAACGTTGTTCCACTTTTATTTGCTCCAACTAATGCAACTACTTTTTTATAATCTTTTGGCA
Organism: uncultured Clostridia bacterium; assembly: GCA_947624765.1. Lineage (GTDB taxonomy): Bacteria > Bacillota > Clostridia > TANB77 > UBA1234 > RGIG4465. The sequence goes on along the minus strand of CANQLS010000124.1, from coordinate 3,815 downwards.
ATTCATATACAGCTCTTCTATAATTTCCATATTCCTCATCTGTATCATTAGACACAAGACTTTGACTTTTTCTTTCTTCTTCCTGTCTTCTTGCTTCTGCTTCAGCCTGTTCTCTTGCTCTTCTTTCTTCCTCTTGTCTTCTTGCCTCTGCCTCAGCTTGCTCCTTTGCTCTTCTTTCTTCTTCCTGTCTTCTTGCTTCTGCCTCAGCTTGCTCCCTTGCTCTTCTTTCTTCCTCTTGTCTTCTTGCTTCTACTTCAGCTTGCTCTCTTGCTCTTCTTTCTTCTTCCTGTCTTCTTGCTTCTGCTTCAGCCTGCTCTCTTGCTCTTCTTTCTTCCTCTTGTCTTCTTGCTTCTGCTTCAGCCTGCTCTCTTGCTCTTTTTTCTTCCTCTTGTCTTCTTGCTTCTGCTTCAGCTTGCTCTCTTGCTCTTCTTTCTTCCTCTTCTCTTCTTGCTTCTGCCTCAGCTTGTTCGTTTGCCATTCTTTCTTCCTCTTGTCTTCTTGCCTCTACTTCAGCCTGCTCTCTTGCTCTTCTTTCTTCTTCTTGTCTTCTTGCCTCTGCTTCAGCCTGTTCGTTTGCCATTCTTTCTTCCTCTTGTCTTCTTGTCTCTGCCTCAAGTTGTTCCCTTAAGCTTTTCTCGCCTTCATGTTGATTTATCTTTTCATCTACCATTTCAACAGTTATATTTTCATTATTTACTTTTTCATCTAAAATATCTACTTCTATACTTTCAGGCTCATTTTTAGCCTCACGCATGCGTCTTTCTTCTTCTCTTCTCTTTTCTCTTTCCTCTTCTTCTCTCCTACGCCTTTCTTCTGCTTGTCTTCTTTCCTCTTCTTGTTTTCTATCCCTTTCCTCTTCCTCTTTACGTCTAATTTCTTGCATCCTTTGTCTTTCTTCTTCAGCCTTTCTCTTTCTTTCCGCCTCTTCCTTCTCTCTTTGCTCATTTTCTAAGCGTAACCTTTCCTCTTGCTTTCTTCTCTCCTCATCTTCACGTCTTGCTTCTTCCTTTTGACGTTTCTCTTCTTGTTTTCTTAATGCTTCCTCTTCCTTTTCTTGCTTACTTTTCCTTAATCTATCCAAAAGTGTCCTTTTCTCATGTTGCTTAGGCTTATCAGCTTCCATATTAGGAAATAAATACGCATATTTTTCAGATTCTTTTAAAACTTTCTGAACTTTAGGCTGTAAACACAAAGCAATTACTCTTAATTGCTTTGGCGTATACTGTTCGGCAATTCTATCAAAATTTACAACATATGTAGAAGTGTCATCTCCTAATTTTTCGTAATATTTTATAATTTTAGCAAGTTCTACTTCATCCACTTCATCATCGTTACTGCCTGAAGGATCAGCTACAGAAGAATTATAATTAATTTTCAAATATTCTTTCGCTTCTTTTTTAGTTTTTGGTTCATGAATAATAGCACATAGATTATCAATGCTTCTATCATCTCCAAGTAGCATACTGTATATTCCATTACCATATAATTTGCTTAATAAAGAATCGGATTTAGTTCTACGATCTGAACAAATTAAAATAATTTTCGATACGGAAGCCTCGATTTCATCTGTAACTTTATCTATACTATTAAATAAAAACCTATCAATTTCTTCTAGGCTAGTAAATGGAATTTGTTCTAGTTCTTCACTAATAACAATTCTATCATATTCTTTATCTTTTTTTACTTCATCCAATAAAGCTTTAAAATAAAATACATCCTTATACTCTAATTCCTCGTCATAAAACCTTTTGTATTTTTCTACAATTGCTTTAGACATCTGTGCATTTCCTATTGCAAAAAGTATTTTCATCTTATCACCTTCCTGCTACAATAATAGCAAATAATAATGGTAAAACCTGAAAGACAACTAAACCTAATAAAAAAGCTACAATCATGCCAAAACCTTGTTCTTTCTTTTCTAACTTTTTATTACCTATAATAAAGAAATTTAATGCACCAATAGCAAGTCCAATAAAGCATACTGGAATACTATATTTTTGTATAACTCCTAAATAATATGCTGTTTTGCCGTAAAAAACATCACCGCCATATTTTTCTGTATATTCAGCAATTTTCTTATCTTTGTCTGTCATATGATTAATTACTGTTTCAGCAGCATTTCCTTGTAAAATATCTGCTCCTTCTTCTTCTGCCAAAACAAAACTAAATATACAACTTAAACTTAATAATGATAGTATCATAAAAAAAACTATTAATTTTTTCATTTCTTCCTCCATGACTATAAAAACATATATTTGTCCTTAATATAATACTATAAAAAATAGAAAATATCAACATAAAATTTCAAAATATTAGAATATGCTGATATTATCATTGATAAATTTATATTGTTGGAGGCAATTTACTTAAAAGTTCTAAAAAATAATCAAAAGGCGTTTTCCTTTCAAGCGCTTCATTCAATGTGATTTCAATATTTTGTAATATATCATCCCCTATTTTAATTTCAATTTTTCCAATATGATAACCTTTTGGCAATGGTGCTTCTACGCTTTTTAGCATTTCATATGAGTAATTTAATTTTTTTACTTCTTCTTCTGTAAGTGGCATATTAGAAGTAATATTTATTAACGCCAAATATTCACTCGATTTTCCTTTATTAACAGATAAAACAAACTCTTTTTGCATATTTTCACATATATCCACAAAAGAAAAGTTTTGAAAACCATAATTTAATAATTTTGTTGATTCAACAGTTCTTTGCTTCTTAGTGTTACAACCAAGTACAACAGAAATTAATTGCCAATCATCTCTTGTAGCTGAAGTTACTAAGCATCTACCCGCTTTTCCAGTATAACCAGTTTTTAAGCCGTCTGCACCATTATACAAAGACAACATTTCATTAGTTGTTCCAACTATTCTCTCCTGATTATTTACTCTAATTGTAGCAGTTTTATTTTTTACAATATTTGCAAGATAAGGAATGTTCAATGCATAATCCGCCATTATCGCTAAGTCATAAGCAGTAGAATAGTGCAATTCATTATCTAATCCATGAGGACTAGTAAAATGTGTATTAACTGCACCTATTTCTACTGCTTTTTCATTCATCATTTCACAAAACTCTTCCACACTTCCACCAATATGCTCAGCAATAGCTACTGCTGCATCATTTCCAGAATGTAATAACAATCCAACTATTAAATCATTTAACGAAACTTTATCTCCTTCTTTTAATTTAATACTTGAACCTCCTGTTCCAGCAGCCTTTTTGCTAACCGTAACAATATCATTTATATCACTATTTTCATAAGCAACAATCGCGGTTAATATTTTTGTAGTAGATGCATTTGGTACTTTTTTCTGTGCATTTTTCTCATATAGAATTCTTTTAGAGGTTCTATCAAATAAAATCGCACAATTTGCTTGAATTGTCGGCTCTTTTTGCACATTACTAACAACTTCTAAATAATCTTCAAGTGTAACTACCTCAGTATCTTCCGCATCATAATATGCAAATGTTGTTGTAAACTGCATAATTAAAATAAGTACCAAAATAAAAACTCTTTTCATCCTACACCTCACAAGTTATCATATGATAAACTTTGTAAGAATATTACTAGAAGCGTAGTGAACTTTCTAAAACCATAACAAATAGTGAATAGTTGCGTGTGTTTCGGCAATATGCCATTACAATAACTATTCACTATTTTGGGTTATACATTTATGAGAGCACAAATTGATTATTCACTAATTTTTTACAAATTCTCTTTTCGCTAGATTTTTATAATTTTTTGATTTTTTCTTCTGATAGACCTGTTATTTCTGAAATTAATGAAATGTCAATTCCTTTTTTC
>CANQLS010000123.1 GCA_947624765.1 uncultured Clostridia bacterium | reverse complement strand
GAAGTAGGAAAATCAAATGGAAGTAAAAATGAAGATGAATTTTTCAAAACTATTTCTCATTTTTGTTCTTGTTATATACTGTGCATAATTTTTATCAATAATATCTTCCTGAAATGCATATTTGTCCATATTTTTATATAGCTGTACCATCTGCTTAACAGCACTAGGTGTTTTGCCAGAGTTCTTTATAAAAAGTTGGAAATCCGATGTTTTTAATTCTCTATATATTTTATCATATAGTTCACTAGAATTATTATATGCAGTCAACATACTTCTTGAATTATGGTACGCATATTTATCTACAGGTTTTATATGTTCTTCTAATTCACGTTTTATTTCTTCTTTAGTAGGGAATAAAACTGTTTTCATTTCTTCAAATACTTGCTTAAATGTATAGTTCCTTTTATCTTTACTGTGTATAGAATATTTTACACTATCAACTGGGACTAAAGGATAAGGGGTTCTGGGGAAAAATACTATACGATTATACTTTTCTTTTTTTATTTTTAAAGGATACGGTTTCTTATGATAGTTTTCTAAACATACAAGAGCATCTAATTCTGTTTCAAAAGTCCCTATATCATAATAAAGAATTCTTCCATTTATATCTTTTCCTATTGTAATTCTAGCAGCATAAGGATTATTTCTACCTTTTCCTAAATAAACAGCACTACCAGAATAATTTTTTCTTTTTTTTATAATTTTCATAATAAAAAATACCTCCATTTTCTTTAATAAATTTTTAATTTACTATTGAAAATGAAAGTATTTTTGATATTATAATACTAACATTTTCAATAGTGTGGGAGGAATAAATGTATCAGACCGCGAAATCTTGAGTACATTTATTCCTTTTTTATTTTATATAAACATTAATAACTATTTGATTTTTTTTGTTCTTTAAAAATTCAACAAATATATTTATTTTTTTAATATCTTCTTCATCTAAACCTTCTGTATCTATTTCGTTAAAAAGCTTATTAGGGACATTGTTGTATTCAGTTTTTTCGTTATCCTTTACTGGTTTATCTGTATTAAATTCACTAAGAGGTATGTTTTTTAAACTCGTTAATTCTATATTGTCATCAAATAAATCATCTAGTGAAATTTTAAAATAATTACATAATTTTTTAGAAGTACTTAATCTAATATCATTAACATCTCTATTAAAGATACTTTTCAGTGTAGTATATGGTATGTTTGTTTCTTTGGATAACTGAGATAGGTTTTTTATATTATTTTTTTGCATTAACAAATGCAATTTATCTATTAGTTCCATATTTTTTAAATCCTTTCAAATAGCATTATATCAAATAAATTAATAAATGTAAAACTAGAATAATTTTTCCTTTTTCTCATAATTTTCATAATAAAAAATACCTCCATTTTCTTTAATAAATTTTTAATTTACTATTGAAAATGAAAGTATTTTTTGATATTATAATACTAACACTTTCAATAGTGTGGGAGGAATAAATGTATCAGACCGCGAAATCTTGAGTACATCTATTCCTTTTTTATTTTATATAAATATTAATAACTATTTAATTTTTTTATTCTTTAAAAATTCAACAAATCTATTTATTTCTTCAATATCTTCTTCATCTAAGCCTTCAATATCGATTTTGTCAGTAAGTCTATGAGGAGAATATTCAGAAAGTACACTACCCATCAGCCAGTTGGGATCAACATCGTACAACTGAGCAAGTTTCATAGAGGTTTCAAAATCCATGTTATAATCATGTCCATTTTCCCAAAACATTAATTTTCTTGAAGAAATACCTACTTGACTAGCTACTTCTTCTAAAGAAAGATTTCTATTTAATCTACAGCTTTTTAATCTATCACCTCTAATTTGACCAAAATATCCACAAATTCTCATCAAGTTCTCATATGTTGTAATGCCATTAGAAGCACGAGCTATTTTTTCTAATATTTTGGGAGAAGGAGGATTGTTTAATTTTTGATTAATATATTTTGATATATAAGTTCTATCAAATTTTGCATTTGCTGAAAAATCTGTCATATTTGAATAAGTATTATTTATTTTTTTTAAAATTTCTGAAAATTTTTCTTTTGAAAACATATTATCACCTCTAATAAGCATTATAACAGGTATTGTGAAAAAAAACAATATTTTTGTGAAAAAAATCTCAAAAAAGTATTGACAAAAGAAAAATAGTAAATTATAATGTGAATAAATTCACAGGAAAGAGGTGTAAAATATGGAAGTGAATATTGATAAATTAGAAATGTTATTAAAGGAAAAGTTTTGGGGGAATAAGTCTTTATTGGCTAGAACGTTAGAACTAGATGTATCACATGTTAATAGAGTGTTTAACAACAATGGCAAGGGAGCAGGAGCTAAATTTTGTGGAGCAATCATTAAATATTGTGAATCAAATAATTTAAATTATAAAGAGTATATTTTTTTTAATAATAATGTGAATAAAATCACAAAATAATCGCGGTCTGATACAAAAAAATTGAAAGGAGGCGAGAGAATATGGAAGATTTACCAGAGGTAAAAAAAATAACGCCTTATGAAGCGGGGAAAAAACTTCATGTAAATGCGGAAACAGTAAGAGCAGGATTAAGGCAAGGAGTATATCCATTTGGAATAGCAATACAGAATAAAAATGGAGGATATTCCTACATAATTTATGAAAAGAAATTTTGTGAATATGTAAGAGAAAATAATTGAAAGGAGGAGAAACAAATGAAAGACTTAATAAAAATTGAAGTAAACGAAAATCAAGAGCCGATAGTAAATGGTAGAGAATTATATAAAGTTTTAGATGTAAAAACACCGTATACACAATGGTTCGATAGAATGAAAGAATATGGATTTACTGAAAATATTGATTTTGTAAGTTTATCACAAAATTGTGAAAAACCTCAAGGGGGAAGACCAGAAATAAATCATGCAATCAAATTAGATATGGCAAAAGAAATAGCAATGATACAAAGAAATGATAAAGGAAAAGAAGTTAGACAATATTTCATACAGGTAGAAAAGGATTTTAACAGTCCTGAGAAGATAATGGCAAGAGCATTAAAGATAGCAGAAAATAAATTGAATGTATTACAACTAGAAACTATACAACAAAAACAATTAATAGGAGAATTAAGACCAAAAGCAGATTACACAGATAGAATTTTACAAAATAAATCATTAGTAACAATAACAGCAATAGCAAAAGATTATGGAATGTCAGCAAAAGCATTTAATAAGAAACTTAACGAATTAAAAGTACAATTTAAACAGAGTAAACAATGGTTTTTATACAGTAATTATCAAAATTGTGGATATACTCATAGCGAAACAGTTGAATATAAACATAAAGATGGGAAAATAGATACAAAAATGAATACTAAATGGACACAAAAAGGAAGATTGTTTTTATATGAATTGTTAAAAAAGAATGGAATTGTTCCAGTAATAGAAAAATAATGTAGTCTAGCACAGAAAAAATAAAAGAAGGGAAGTGATTAAAATGCAATGGTTAACATTGGAACAGGTAAAAGAAAGGTTTCAAGTAAAAGATACAAGAACAATAACAGTAAAGTGTGCAAAATTAGGTTTGAAATATATCAAAATAGGAAGTTTGTATAGGTTTGATTTAAAAGATATTGAGGAGTTTGAGGAAAAATTAAAGCAAGAACAACAAGAAAAATTAATTGAAATTTATCCAATTAAAAAAAGAAGAAAATCAAAAACTATGCAAGTGGATTACGATAAAATTAGAGCAAACAAAATATTGAATAGAGTAGTTTAGTAAGGAGGAAAAACAAATGAAAGATAAAATATACAAGAAAATTGGACAAGCAGTAACATATATAGTTGGATATTTAATAGTAGAGGCAGTAGTAATGAAGGCAGGTTTATATATTATAAATAATTGTTTAACAACAATCAAATAAGGAGGGAGGAAAAAATTATGGAAAAAGAAGAAATGACAATTACTATTGAAGAATATAAAAGTTTAAAAGCACAAATAGAAAATTTGAAAAGCCAAGAAGAAGAGCAATTTAATATAAGGCGAAGATTAAGGGAAGAAAATCTAGAATTAAGACAAAAAAATGACACATTAAAGGAAGAAAATACAACACTAGAAAAAGGAATAATTAAATTTATAAAAATAATAGGAGGACTAACAAATGATTAAATATTATCAAGAATTATTGAATGAATGTATAGACTTATTTGAAAACAAACAATTATATAAGGATATGTTATCAACACTAGCAACAATGAAATATAAATTAAATCAATTGAAAGGAGGAATATAAAATTGAGAGGAAAGCATACAGAGAAGGCACTAAAAATTAAGCAACTTGAGGAAACAATAAAATTAAGAGATAAAGAAATTAAAGACATAAAGACAGAGTGTGCAGAGCAATTTAAGAGAATAAAAGATTTGTGCTTTATAAATAACTATGGAGACAAATATTTGAGCTTAAGAAAAATACATGAAATAGCATCAGATAATTTTTCTGCATTAGTTAAAGACATAGTTATTACAGAACAAAAAGAGCCACAGGAAATGGCAAAAATAATAGAACTACCATATACCAACCAAAGTAAATGAAAATAGTTCTATAAAACACTTATTAAAAAGCTCTATTTATATTCTAACACATAGAGAACATAAAATCAAGAGCGACAGAAAGAAATATTTATAAAGATGGAGGAATTGGAAAGATGAGTAAAACAAAAATTGAGATAAAAAATAGATGGACAGATGCGATTTTATTTGAATATGA
>CANQLS010000122.1 GCA_947624765.1 uncultured Clostridia bacterium | reverse complement strand
TCTTTAAATAAATTAAAATACTGCATATTATTTTCTAAATTATTATCTTCATTACATCTTTCAAAAAATAATTCAGGCTTACATTCAAATACAGTTGTTATACTTTTAAAAATATCAACAATATCTCCACTTTCCTTTATTAACCAATGTTCAAACTTACCACTATTGCTTTTAAATTCAGATTTTAAAGAAGAAAATATTTGGCCTCCATAGGTTATTACAATGTCTGGCAAAATCTTTTTTACAGAATCCTTATTAACAAAATATGGATCCATACAAGCAACACTATTAATACCATTTTCAACATCTACATTTGACATATAATCAACAATAACCAAAGAGTTGAATTTTTTAAAGAATAAATTTAATTCTTTATTTAATTTTTCTGAAACATTACTTTTTTGTCCACAAACAACCATGATTCTTTGAGTTTTTTTCAATTTTTCAATTTTTTCCTTCCAAAGAATATTATTATCTATTTCCACTCTATCAATTTTTTTAGTAACTGGAAGTGAAGATACATTAAAAGTTCTATTATAAGTATCTGTTGGGATATTTATATGAATTGGTCCAACACTACCATTGTGATTTAATTCTAAAAAAGCTTCATTTAATAGTCTTTGACAAAATATTTCATCATCTTTATTATTTATAATTGGTAAATTTACAGATTTTTTTACATGTCTATCATACATACCAACTTGATTAATCATTAAATCTTCTAATTGTCCTAACATTCTTGGGTCCCTATCGCTAGTTAAAATGATTAAAGGAACTCCTTGATAATAAGCCTCAGCAACTGCAGGCCAATAATTACAAGTAGCAGTCGATGAAGTACATGAAATTACAACTGGTTCATTTAATTCTAAAGACAAACCTAATGCAAAATAGCCAGCACTTCTTTCATCAACAACAGAATAACATTTAAAAAAATTATCTTTTTCTACCGAATGTACAAATGGTACATTTCTAGAACCAGCCGATAATACACAATGTTTTACTCCATATTGTTTTAATAACGAAATAATAAATTGATAACTTTTAACTTCAGTATACATAATATTTCCTCCAAACTAATCTTTTAATGCCTTTTCAAGCCATCTTAAAGATTTTTCCCTTTCTTTATCTAAGATTTTATTAGTTTTTTCAAAATCAATATTTTTGTCAACAATAGACATATCATTATCATCTTTTGCTACTCTATCTAAAAGATTACATAATTGTAAAATGCTTTGTAATCTTGTGCTAAATTTATCAGGATAAACAATTACAAAATTAATATTAAAATTTAAGGAAAATGCTGTTGCATGAAAAGAATCAGTTATTACGTAACTAGCATTAGCAAATAAAGAAAGGAAATCTTCTACTTTTGGTGAACAATACATTTTTCCTTTTTTATAAAAATCATGTAATTGATAAGTTATATACTTAATTTTTAACCCTTTTTTTTTAGATAAATTATAAGCATAATTATCTATTTTTTTATTTCTATTTAAGTTATAAACTAAAATATATTTTTTATTATCAAATTTATTGCTTGATATTTTTTTCCATTCAGAAGTAGTTAATAATAAGGTAGGGTCTAATACTTGAGTTCCCTGAATTCCCATTTCTTTAAGTATTTCAACTCCACTATTTTCACGCATTGAAATATCAGAATATCTTTTTAATAACTTTTTTGTCTTTGTAAATTCAGAATTATTCAATTTAGAACGACCAAAACTTGCTGCATATGCTATTTTTTTACAAGCATCTGGAGCAAAATCCAAATAAAATGGTGAATCAAATTTTTCATTCCATTCAGAATTCCAAACTTGGTCACTACCAGTACAATATATATCATATTTTTCTATTAATTTAAAATCATTATTATTTTTGCATTCTTTGGAACTTGTATTCAAATATTTTTTTACAAATTTTTTAAATGTAAAATATCTCTTTACATATGATGGAAAAATTATTATTCTAGCAACTGTCCTTAAAATTAAACTATTTTTAAACTTTTCTGATTTATTTTTTATTCCTTTTAACATTTCTAAAATAGTTAATCTCTTAGGATAATAGTCAATTAATTCTGGTATATAATTCATTTTTTTCATTTGTTCTTGCAATGCATAAGCTTGTAGCACTGAACCATAATTTCTAACTCTATGCAATGTTATAATTCCTACTTTTTTCATATTACCTTTAATCCCTACTATATAAATCTCTTGTATATACTTTATCTCTTATATCCTCAAGATTTGTATCTATTCTATTAGCAACTATAACATCACTTATATCTTTAAATTTTTCTAAATCATTTATTACTTTACAATCAGAAAAAATATTATCCTTAAGACTTGGTTCATATATAACTATTTCAACCTTTTTTTCTTTTAAATGTTCAATAATAGATTGAATAGCACTTGCTCTAAAGTTATCTGAATTAGTTTTCATAGTTAGCCTATATATTCCAACCACTTTTGGTTTTCTTTGCGTAATCATATTAGCAATATGTTCTTTTCTTGTATTATTAGATTCAACTATTGCCCAAATAAGATTTTGAGGAACATGATTATAATTAGCAAGTAATTGCTTAGTATCTTTAGGAAGACAATAACCTCCATATCCAAATGATGGATTGTTATAATGGTCTCCTATTCTTGGGTCTAAGCATACTCCATCTATAATATCTTTAGTATTTAATCCTTTGAGTTCTGCATAAGTATCAAGTTCATTAAAATAAGATACTCTAAGTGCTAAATATGTATTTGCAAAAAGTTTAACTGCTTCTGCTTCAGTTGGATTCATAAATCTAACTTCAATATCTGCTTTCAAAGCGCTATCCTTTAATAAATTAGCAAACACTTTTGCTCTCTCACTTTTTTCACCAACAATTATTCTTGACGGATATAAATTATCATATAAAGCGTGTCCTTCTCTTAAAAACTCTGGTGAGAACATAATATTATCTATATTATATTTTTTCTTTACACCTTCAATAAAACCAACCGGTATTGTTGATTTTACAACCATAGTTGCATTAATCCCCATATCTTTTACTTTCTTAATAATATCTTCAACACTTGAAGTATCAAAGAAATTCTTTTCATCATCATAATTAGTTGGTGTACTAATTATAATAAAATCAGCACCATTAAAAGCATCTTTATAATCTAAAGTTGCTCTTAAATTAAGATTCTTCTCTTTAAAATACCTTTCTATATACTCATCTTTAATTGGTGAAATTCTTTTATTAATCATTTCCACCTTTTCAGGAACTATATCAAGTGCAACTACTTCATTTTTCACACTCAAAAGTGTTGCCATTGATAAACCAACATATCCAGTTCCTGCAATCGCTATTTTCATCTGAAAACTTCTCCCTTCAAAAATAACTATTTATACAACCACTTCTTGCTTATCACTTTTGTTGTCTTTTTCACTATCAATTATTTTTTTTACCTTTTTTAAATTTTTTTTCAAATCTTGGATTTCATCATTAATACCAGCTTTAGATATTTCAGCTCCTTCTCTTGAAAGAACTGTTTTGATAGTCAAGCCAACTACTTTTAAATCCATCTTAAGAGAATAATTATCTACATATTCTAAATCATAATTAATTTTTTCAAATATAGTTAGGTTATTTCGACCAGTTGCTTGAGCAAGTCCAGTAACGCCTGGTGCAACTTCAACTCTTCTTTTTTGCTCATCTGTAAAATTTTGATAGTATTCAACAATCCAAGGACGAGGACCTATAAAACTCATTTCTCCTTTTAAAATATTAAATAATTGAGGTAATTCATCTAAACTACTTTTTCTTAAAATATTTCCAAATTTAGTAACTTTATTACCCTCTTCTAGATTATAAACATCATTATCTGAGGCCATGCTTCTAAACTTATACAGATAAAAATTCTTGCCATTTTTACCAGTTCTTAATTGTTTAAAAATAGCAGGACCATGACTTTCACTTTTTATAATTATAGCAATTATAATCATAGGTATACCTAATAGAATAATTAATATTAAACTCATTATAAAATCCATAGTTCTTTTAAAATATTTGTACATACTACTATCCCCTAACCTTTTCAGATTTCTATATTATTTACTACCTTATCAAAATTTTTTTCTAGCAAGTCCTTAACTTTATCTTTACTCTTTACTATTTTTAAAAGTTTCTTTTCAGCTTTAGCTAAGTGATATTCACTCCTTTCATGGTGAATATCACTTGCTAAAAACTGAATACAATCTTTTTTTAGTAAATCTTTTAGAGTCTCTTCAGCAGCTTCACCATATTTTCCAAGTAAACTTTTTAGGTTTCCCTGCATTAAGACTCCCATATCAATATATTCATCTAATTTACTGATATCATCTTGAATATACGTATATCTTTCAGGGTGAGCAAGAATTACATAATAATCTTTATCAATTAATTTTTGAAATATATAAGGTGCTTCATTATATTCTATTGTCATAGGAAGTTCTACTAAGATGTATTTTGAATCATTTAATGTTTTAATTTCATCCTTTTTAATTAAAGAAATAATGTCTTTATCAACATAAACTTCATTGCCTAAATAAAGATTTATATCAATATTATTATTTTGCATCTCTTTTTTTAATTCCTTTAGTAATTCTTCTTTATCCTTATTGTTACAAGCATATTTACTATTTTTTATATAATGCGGAGTTAACATAATATCAGTTACTCCAGCTTTTTTTGCCTTCTTTAATATTGCAATACTTTCTTCTAGTGATTTACTACCATCATCAATTCCCATT
>CANQLS010000121.1 GCA_947624765.1 uncultured Clostridia bacterium | reverse complement strand
ATGTGGGGAAAAATGCTTAATGTAGAAAAAACAAGAATTGATAAAATTTATAATAATGATAAACTATCTCCTGTTAATATGGCAATAGGTGCTGGTATTGGTAGTGATTTTGATATATCGAAAATTCGTTATGGAAAGATTATTATGATGGCAGATGCCGATGTAGATGGTGCTCATATTAGAACTTTATTATTAACATTTTTCTTCCGTTATATGAGGCCACTTCTAGAAGCAGGTAGAGTATATGCAGCTCAACCACCACTATATAAAATTTCGAAAAAAGGATTAAAAGAAGATATTTATTGTTATACAGATGAAGAATTAACAGAAAGTTTAGATAAAGTAGGTAGAGATGGTGCTACAATACAAAGATACAAAGGTTTAGGAGAAATGAATCCTGAACAATTATGGGAAACAACAATGGATCCTGAAAAAAGGACATTAGTTAAAATTGAACTAAGTGATGCAGCAAAAGCTGATCAAATATTTACAGTACTTATGGGTGATGAAGTAGAGCCAAGAAGAAACTTTATTCAAGAAAATGCAAAATATGTTACAAATTTGGATATTTAAATAATTTTTGGGAGATGAAACCATGATAGATAAAAATATTTTTAGAGGTTATGATATTCGCGGAATTTATCCAGAAGATTTAAATGAAGAATCAGCAGAGCTAATTGGAAAAGGTTTTGCTAGCTCTATGAAGCGAGCAGGTGAAACACATATTATTGTAGGAAGAGATGTAAGATTATCTTCAGATGTACTTTTTAAAGCACTTACAAAAGGTATTTTAGAAACGGGGATGAATATTATAAACATTGGTGTTTGTATGACACCAATGACTTATTTTGCAAGGGAATTTTTTCATGTAAAACCATCTATTATGATAACTGCAAGCCATAATCCAAAAGAATATAATGGTTTTAAGATGTGTGGACTAGGAAGCGATACGATTTTTGGTGAAGAAATTCAAGAATTAAGAAAATTAATAGAAAGAGAAGACTTCGAAGAAAGTAATCAATTAGGAACTATGGAAGATAGAGATATTAGAGAAGATTATCTTTCATATATTACTAATCGTGTAAAACTAGGAGATAGAAAATTAAAAGTAGCAGTAGATTGTGGAAGTGGTGTTGCTTCATTATATATTAAAGAATTTTTAGAAAAACTTGGTGTAGAGTATTGTTTAACTTGCTGCGAGGCTGATGGTAATTTTCCAATTCATCATCCAGATCCTTCACAAGAAAAAAATATGTTAGAATTTGAAAAATTTGTAGTAGAAAATCATTGTGATATTGGAATTGCATTTGATGGCGATGCAGATAGAGTTATTTGTATTGATGAAAAAGGAAAAATTTTATTCGGCGATGAATTTATGATTGTAGTTTGGAGAGATTTAATGCCAAAGCATCCAAACGCTGAAGGAATTTTAGATGTAAAATGTACACAAAGCCTTTATGAAGAAATTGCCAAATTGGGTGGTAAGCCAAGATTTGTAAAGGTTGGAAGTCCATTTATAAAAAATGAAATTCGTGAAAACAATTTAATTTTTGCTGGTGAATATGCAGGTCATATTTATTTTAATGATGAATATTTTGGATTTGATGATTCATTTTATTCTGCAGCTAGAATTTTAAAAATTTTATCAAATACAGATAAGCCAATGTCTATGTTATTAGATGGAGTTAAAAGATATGTTGGTACGCCAGAACAATTTGTAAAAGTATCTGATGAAAGAAAAGTAGAAGTTGTAGAAAAAGTAAGAGATGATTTTGTAAATCAAGGATATGAGGTTATTTCTGTTGACGGTGCTAGAGTGTTATTTGACAATGGTTGGGGATTAGTTAGATGTTCTAATACTGAACCAAAATTAACTATAAAAGCAGAAGCAGATACAAAAGAACACGTAGAAGAAATTATGAAAAAAATTGAAAGTACGATAGAAAAATATAAGTAGGTGATAAAATGTTTCATTCTCAAAAAGGTATTACAGTTTTGACAATGCTTATGATTATTGCAGTTATCGTTATTTTATCCACTATAACGATTGCTGGAATTAGTAATGCGTTAAAAGCTATGTCCGAATCAAAATATAAATCTGATTTGCGAGGAGTAGAAGATAGATTAAAATTATATCATGAAGATGCAAATTTAGCTTCAATAGAATATAGAAAAGAAAATTTGTCTTGGGATGGTGAAGCAGAGAGAGCTACTCATACTGGAAAAGTAGAAGATGGAATTAATGAAGATACAGCTATTTTCATATTAAGAGAAATACCAGACTATTTTCAAAATAAGATTATGATTGAAAAAGGTGAACTTGTTGTAAAAGAAGATACAATATCAGAAGAAGAAAAAGGATGGACAGAAGATATGCAGATTTTAGTTAAATAAGGAAGATGAGTAATGGCAGAAATAAAAGAAAATGGAAAATTATATTTAGTTGCAACACCAATTGGAAATTTAGAAGATATTACACTCCGTGCTCTTAAAACATTAAAAGAAGTTGATACAATTTTAGCAGAAGATACACGAAAAACAAAACAATTGCTAAATCATTTTGAAATTTCAAAACCACTTATTAGTTTTTATCGTCATAATGAGGGGATAAAAATTGATTATGTACTTTCACTTTTAAAATCGGGAAATAATTTAGCTTTAGTATCTGATGCTGGTACACCTGCAATATCAGATCCAGGAGAAGATTTGGTAAGAGCATGCATTGAAAATAATATTACGGTTATTCCTATTCCAGGAGCAGTTGCATTCATACAAGGGTTAATTTGTTCTGGCTTAGATACAACAAAATTCGTATTTGAAGGATTTTTATCTGTTAACAAACGAGTAAGAAGAGAACGTTTAAAAGAATTACAAGAAGAAAAACGTACCATGATATTTTATGAAGCACCACATAAATTAAAAAGAACAATTGATGATTTGTATAATACTTTTGGACCTGAAAGAAATGTTGTTTTTGCAAGAGAAATTACAAAAATATATGAAGAATTTTTAAGATTTACATTGCAAGAAGCAAAAGAATATTATGATGATAAAGAAATAAAAGGTGAGTTTGTCATTATATTAGAAGGCAAAAAAGTAATCGATGAAGATATAATAAATGAAACACCGATAGATATATTAATGGAAAGCTATTTAAAAGAGGGCATGGATAAAAAAGAGGCTATGAAAAAAATAGCAAAAGAAAAAGGAATTACAAAATCAGAAGTATATAAATATTTATTAAAAGAATAGAAATGGCAAAGCCATTTCTATTCTTTATTGATTTCCTTAATACAATTTTTACAAATATTTTTTCCTTTAAAAGAAATTACATCAGAAGCATCTCCACAAAAGATAC
This sequence comes from uncultured Clostridia bacterium, assembly GCA_947624765.1. Lineage (GTDB taxonomy): Bacteria > Bacillota > Clostridia > TANB77 > UBA1234 > RGIG4465. The sequence continues at coordinate 1,451 of CANQLS010000121.1, read as the reverse complement.
ATGCAGGTTCATATTTTTTCAATATAATAGAAGAATTGTCGACGTATATTTCCAAAGAATCTTTGATATCAATATTTAAAGTTCTTCTTAATTCAATTGGTAATACCACTCTACCTAGTTCATCGATTCTTCTAACAATTCCTGTTGACTTCATACAAAATCCTCCTTTTCATAAATTTCATTATCAATTGATTACAATAATTAATATAACACATGGAGTTAAAATCGTCAATAAAAAATGTAAAAATTAGGAAATTTTTGCAGACCAAAAATGAAATTTGCCGATGAATGTAAAATATAAAATTTATTCCTACAATACGTGAAATCTTCGCATTTTCTCTTAAATCTTATTAAAGCAAAAAACGAAAATGGCATAAAATTTTAAAGAAAATAATATGATTTCAAAGGAGGGATAATATGGGAGCTGTTTGGATATTTATGATAATAACTTCTTTTGTTTTTGCAATATATAACGGAAATTTAGAGGAAGTTATTAAAGCGGTATTCGATTCTACAAATACTGCGTTAGAATTATGCTTAGGTATTGCTGGAACATTATGTATGTGGTCTGGATTTATGAAAATAGCCGAAAAAAGTGGGCTTGTACAATCGCTCTCAAAAATAACAAAGCCAATTATTAAATTATTATTTCCTGAATTACCAAAAGATAGTGAAGCAAGTGGACATATTGCTATGAACATGACAGCAAATATATTAGGATTAGGAAATGTTGCAACGCCAATTGGGTTAAAAGCAATGGAAAAATTACAAGAATATAATTTGAAAAAAGATACACTTTCTAATTCTATGCTTATGTTTTTAGTGTTAAATACAGCATCTATTCAATTAATTCCAACTTCTGTAATTGCACTAAGAAGTAATTATGGTTCTCAAAGTCCAACTTCAATTGTAATTCCAACTATATTATCTAGTATTATTTCAGTATTAGTAGGTATTATATTTGTAAAAATTATTTCTAAAAAGGAGCAGAAATGAAAACATTAGAATATATTTCTTATTTAATGATTCCAATTATGATTTTAGGAATAATATTTCATGCAATGAAGAAAAAAGTAAATGTCTATGGAAATTTTTTAGATGGAGTAATAGAAGGTGCAAAAACTACTTTTAAAATATTTCCAACTATTCTAGCAATTATTCTAGCAATTAATATTTTTCGTACGTCAGGAGCATTAGAAGTATTAATAAAAATCATTTCACCAGTAACACATTTATTAGGCATACCGGAAGAAGTAGTTCCACTTGGAATTATGAGTTCTATTTCAGGGGGAGCATCATTGGGATTATTAGCAGATACTTTGCAAACTTATGGTGCGGATACTGTTATTGGCAAAACTGCATCAACAATATTAGGAAGTAGTGAAACAACACTTTATGTATTAGCTATTTATACTGCAACAACAGAAATAAAAAAAACAAGAGGTGCACTA
>CANQLS010000120.1 GCA_947624765.1 uncultured Clostridia bacterium | reverse complement strand
GGAAAATCTGATACAAAATATTTATTATTATATACCTCTGAAACAATATTATATTTATCAATAGCATAAGAAATTGTTACTAATGGAAATATTGCAATTAAAAATAAAACAATAAGCATTCGTTTAAAATAAATAACGAAGAATGTAATTAACTGCTTAATAAGAATAAGCCATCCAATTGCATATACTAACCTACCTGTGTCTTCTGCATTTTGTCTTAATGTTTTCATTAAATCTCCTCTAGTACTTGTATAACTATTGCCACCAAATTCAATAGGAAATGTAATTCCACCTGGATAATTTTCAATTGAAATACCACTTAATTTAGCACCAGCTTCTTGTCCAGCCTTTTCTATATATGCTACTAACACATCATTAATTTTGATGGCATACTTCATTACATAAGGGAACAGATATAAAATAACCATACCTTTTATCCAGTACATTGCTAAATCTTTATATTTAGCTTTATTAAAACCTGTACTACTAAATAAAATTCTAATTCCCATATATACTAATATAGCCAAATATGCAATGCTAGCAATACGTTGAAATGCTTTAAATATTTTATCTATTGTACCTACCGAACCACTTAGAAAAGAATTGTCTCCACCGCCTTCTTCAAAAAACGTTAATTTTAAATCGTTATGATGATTAAATATTATATCATCTAATGTAAATCCACCAACTACTGTGCCAATAAGCCACATTGCTCCATCGCCTATTATCATGAAAAACCTAGTAAATAAACGCTCTATTAAAGAAGCTTTCTGCTCTCTAGGTGATGCATACATCAACTCATCATCATCAAATTGTAAAACCGCACTGCCACGTGCCTTATTGTTATAATCGCTCATTGTCATAGTATATATCTTACCTGCTTCCAAATAAAAACCATAATATGGCCAATCAGGATCGCCAGAATTATATATATTATATTTTGATGCTCCATCTTGGCAAATCATATCATAATAGACATATGTTTCATAGACAAATACTTCACTATCAGAAGAAACATTACCTCCTGGTCCAAAATGATAATGGCCTGTTTCAGAAACAGTAAAATAAAACATGTCTGGATCCTCTAGTTCCAAATCTCCATCGTATTCAATAACTACATCTGAAAAATTTCTTTCAACATAAGTCTTATTTCCATTTGGATCTGCAGCTGAATTCGGATCTGGATTTTCCTCTGCCCATACTACATTTGTAGGCACAATGGTATTTATCAATGTCATAAATATTAATATTGAAATAATTATTCTTCTTAAAGCTATTTTCATTATGCCTACTCCTTTCTTAAAATATATTACAATTAAAAATATTATTTAATATCTTTTTAAGTCTTATGACTCTTCTCTCCAGTATCAGTTTCATCTCGCATCTCAACAGTTTCAGTTTTAGTTTTATGTACATCCAATGCTCTTGCTATTCTTCTTGTAGCGGCTCCAGCCCCTCGTCTAGGAACGCCAGAAGAAGTAGTTGACTGTGTACTAGTAACTCCTCCAACAGCGGCACTACTACCAACAGTGGCGCCAGCAACTGTTGCATTTGCAGATACTTGTCCACCATTTGCTCTATAATCTTTTGCAAGTTTTGGTAATTTAGATTGAGAATGAATACCACCAATAATTCTCATTTCTTCTAAACCATTATGGAATCCTGCAGCAAGTCCATTATCTCCGGCAGAAGTTACAAATCCCGCTGTACCAAAAGTAAAGCCCGTACCAACCCTTGCTATCTTCCAAGCACCTTTTGCATATTTAAGTGCTTTCGAATCTTGCAATTTTCTATATTGTGCTTTTAATTTTCTACCTTTATTAGCAGCTTTATATGCTAAATCTCGAGTCTTGCTAGCAGCATTCAAAGCTTTATAACCAGCTCTTCTAATTCGTCCCACACTAGCTGCTTTTCTATTTCTGTAGTCTCTATGTTGTGCTCTTAAGCGAGCCTGCTTATCTGCTCTACTTTGTAAGTATTTATCCTTGGTATCTCTATTGGTTTTCTCTTTAATCTTCTTTTGCTCATCTTTTGCCTTTGCTGTTTTTCCTTTCTCAGTAATACCATATTTACGATTAGCTGCTCTCCAAGCATCTTTTCCAAGTGATACACCAGCAGTTACTGCACCTAAAGCTCCCATAGCACTAAATCTTAAGTTACCAATAGTGCTACCAGTTAATCCAAAAATACCTCTTAACATTCTTTCTGCCGGGAACAAGAATAAAACAGATAACAAGAAGAATAGCCAATTATTATGGTTTGCTTTATATATGTTGACTCCAGCTTCAATTAAAACTAAATATACTACTGCATGTGCTATTTGTACTAAAATATTAACTGTAAATTCTTTATACCAAATGCTTAATGATTGCGCTTTTCCATCTTTCATTTTATCAATAGGATATGTAATTACAACTAATGGATAAATCATAATTAGCATAGCCATAATAATAATTCTTCTATAATATAAACATAATACAGCTATTAACTGAAAAATGCAAATATACCAAACAACTGCATAAATAAATCTTCCTGTTTTTCCAGCAAGTGATCTCATCTCTCCCATTAAATCTGGTGCATCAATCCTTGCTGTTAAGTCTTCAATTTCACTTCCTAAAGTTCCAATTCTTAAAACTGTCCTTAAAAACTCGTCTAATTCCTCTAATATAACCACCCTTGAATCTGGTTGTACTGTATTATCGCCATTCAACCAATCTCTAAATCTCATCTTTGCTTGAAAAATTTCGTTATTTAGTTCATCCACATCTGTCTCATTCATCCAGGAATCTAGATGACTATTTATATAATTTCTAATCATTGAAAAAGCTTGACCGTTATAGCTTCCTGGCCACGGATCTCGTATCGAAGGAAAATGTTGTGTAAAGGCAGCTATCATCTGGTCTAACCTCAATAGTATCTGTTCAGCTGTGAGTTTTAAACTTTTTACCTCTTTTATTTTATCTTCTCTTAACCCAATTAATTCTTCAATAGTTAAGCTTCTAGTATCTTCTCCTACAGTATTTCCCTCTTCATCAGTATCAAACACAACGCCGTTATTATAATAAGTATATAGTATCGTCCTATTTCCAGAAATCGACTCTAAAATTGTATTAGTAAATGAAGGAATATATCTAAGTAGAGTTGGTGCCACAAAAAGCAATATTAAACCAACAAGCCAATCTGTAATATAATTTCTATATTTCCCTTGTCCTTGAGTACCAACATTTAATAAAATTCTAATTGCTATATAAAGCAAAATAGCACTATATACCGTTACTGCAAGAATCTGAAAAGAATTATATAATGAATTTATAGTCGTTTGTATTCCCGCTTCTCCTAATACACCTCGTCCATTTTGTAAATCTAAAACTGTAGGTTCATATTCGTTAAAAATAATTCTATCAATAGTAACATCTTCGCCTATAAATAATTTTATAAAGCTTAAGAACATATCCCCCAAAAACATCAATACTCTTGTACAAGCTGTTTCCAAGATACCAGCTTCATCGACAACTTCGCCAAAGCAATAAACAACATCTGTAGCCCAATCTTTATCACCAGGCATATATTTTTCTGATGTTCTTTGAACAAATACATAAGAAGCCTCATGCTGTGTATAAGATGCTCGAACGGTATTAATATAGTTGAAAGCATTATGAAGCTCAACGGGTTCTCCTAAATGTCCAGCTCCATTATCTATTTGATTAATTAAATATTTTGGCTTTGTTAATTCAGTTATGCCATTATCGACTAAGTTAACAGGTACAGCACCTATTTGAACATCCCCATAGCCTTTGTTATTTTCATCTAAATATCCTACTTGACGTTCGTCGCTTATAAGTCTAAATTTTACTTCTTTTTTACCAGCATCTAAATCTACTAAATAAGTTCCTGGTACACTTGTAGTTTCCCCACCTATATCATCAGCTAGATAAAAATAAAATGGTAATTCTTCGTATTTTATTACACATTCATCTCCAACTTTTTTTGCTGTTATTAAAAATGGATTATCTATAGTCTTACCTGAACCTTCTGCTTCATATGTTGTATTAGGATCATCTATTTCCGCTAATAAGCCTTCAGGCTTAATACCAAGTAGGCTCTTTTCATCATCTGTAAGATCCAAAGGATTCCTTAAATCATAATCCGTTGCTGCATATTTTTTTACAGAATATGCCAATTTATTTAATCCTTCGTTTGAAACAGGCAATTTTAATATATAAGAACCATCAGCTTGCTTCAAAATTTTTATATAATCAGTCCAAATGCCTTGTGATTGAGAGTTCCAACCAGTAAACTCTAATACATATACATAACCATCCTTAAAAAAGAGAACCTTACCTTCTCCTCCAATTTGAACATTATCACAGTTTTTTAACAATTCTGTATCTACTTGAACCAAATATTCATAAGCAGATCCATTTTTTTCATATGAATCAATTACTTCCATTCCTGTTTGCGCTTGAGGTGCCGTAGTATCTACACGAGAGCGCGGACTGGTTTCATTATCAACATAAAACATTACTTCATCCACATGCCAATTATCATGTTTTCCCCAAGATACTCGAACAGAAATAGTTTTCGTATCTGGATCATAATAAAAACCATTTAAATCAGTAATATCGCCTCTTCCTTTACCATTATTATAAGTACTAATGTTTAGTTTTTTGACCGTCCCATCAGCTTGTTTGAACAATATTACCTTGCCTTGTTGTTGTGGAGGATAATTAGGATCAACTAAATCACTTACATCAATATTTGATATTTTTATATTTTCATAACCACTTTCCTCATACTTATACTCAACTTCTTCTGCATATACAATTTTTTGACAGAAAGATAGCGCTAATAATGCTATTATAAATATACATATCATTTTCTTTGCATTCATATTTCGCTACCTC
>CANQLS010000119.1 GCA_947624765.1 uncultured Clostridia bacterium | reverse complement strand
CAAAATTTTGCGTATCTACTTCTTTCTAAAATACCTGACACACCATTAATCGTAATAGCTGCCAAAATTATTATCACAATTATTGTTATTATTAACGCTATTAATGAAATTCCTTTTTGTTTCATTTTTTCTTTTCTCCTTTTCCAAGTGATTGTCGGTAGTATTTATGGCGGTCACTGACCACCGCTACACGTTTTCCCATTATTTTTTAACATAGTAAAATAATTAAAGGAAAATTTTTTAAAATGTTTATGAGTAATTTGATACTTTCTCACAATTTTATTGTACGAATACTACGCGAAACCCTACTATATTCCATGTTTGATTAGCAACAACATAACCGAATACACCTGCATATACAGTCGAGCAAGCATCATCACCACGCAATAAAAGTCCACCAGAAAACGCACTCCAATCATTATTCCAAGATTCCCCACCACCAGTGCTTCCTCTGGAAGTTTCATAAATTGCATCTCCAAAATTTTTCGCACTATATCCAGTCGAATATTTATTTCTTTCATAATCATAAATATAAGCATCTTCATATGGAGTGCTGGTGTATCCCGCTACACAATCACACGCTCCACCAGCTAAATCATAAATACCATAAATATTATCCGTACTACTAGCATGATAACCATCAAGATGATTATATGGATAAAATATCCTTTCTCCAATGTTTTTATAAGTAATCTTAATTGATCCATCTTCCATATAAGTTTTTGCAGTTTTTATACGATTATTGTCCACATCATTTTCTGGCACAGCCCCTGACATTCCCGTCACAGATGTCCAATAATCATCACCTTCACAATAAAAATTTGTATATAAGTTTGTATTACCATATTTGCTATGAGTCAAGTATGCTACTGCTCCCCATTCACTATTTTTCATTTGATGACTTGTACTATCAACTAATCCGTGAATTAATGCCACATCTCTTGATTTATTAATTATACTCCTAACATCTATATTTCTCCAACTAGTGACATTTGGGCGCACTACAACAAATTCAGTTTCATCGTTTACATTTTTCGACCAACCACAATTACTCCCTATGTTTGTGCTAATTCTCCCTTCTCCTTCAACTACAACAGTATCTGTACTTTCATCTTTTACCAATTCTGTTGTACTGCTACTTGCTTCAAATTTCGCTATCCATATGCCATCTAAATCATGCTCCCAACCACCATTTGCAATATTATCTGTAAATGCTGGATGTACTACAAAATCGTTCATTTTATCTTCTTTTGTACCTGCAACTGATGGATCTTTTCCATCTAATGTTGTTGTTGGATATTCTTCACTATATACTTTTCCATCGCAGTCTTGATTTTGTTTATTAATAAATACTATATCTATATCTCCTTCCACGTTACCACCAGCATGTAAATAACTTGTTATTTGATATGCATATCTTGGAACATATACAAACATTCCTATTACATCATTTTCTATTTGTTCATCTGTAATTACTGTGCCTGCCGGCTTTGACAAATATTCATCTCTCATATCATTATCAAATGTAAACACATTCGCCCATTGCCTTACATCCTCTCGATAATCATACCAATCACTATTTTTATCAGCTATCACCCAATTACTTCCGTTATGTATAACGGGGATACTTCCTGTTGGGATATTGACCGTAATCACTGAATGAAATCTCGCATAATCAGTGTCTTCTCCACCACCTTGAATATCAGCTTTACTACGATATATTTTGCCTTCATATTCAAAACCAGATAGCAAATATACTTCACCTGTTTTGACATCTACATACCAATTACTCGTTCCATACGTTGGTAATTTTAATCCAAGTACTTTTTCATCTGTCAATTGATATAGAGTTTTATCTTTGTAACTTCTTTCTGAACCACCAGCAAGCTCTTTATAAATTTCTTCACTATTTCTCTTTTCTCCCGGTTTCTTTGCTTCTTCCAAAATTGCCGTACCATATGCTTGTGATACTGCTTCTTGAATAGCATCTAAATCGGCACAAAATTTTGCATACCTGCTTCTCTCCAAAATACCTGACACGCCATTAATCGTAATAGCTGCTAATATTATTATCACTATAATTGTTATTATTAACGCTATTAATGAAATTCCTTTTTTCATGTGTTTTTCTCCTCTCTATGGCGGCCAATGGCCGCCGCTACACGTCTTTCGCTATTTTTGTGGTTGGAAAAGAATTGAGGCAATTTCTAGGCGGACAAACGAGGGCACCGGAGGCGTATATGATATACGTTGAGGATGCCCGATGTGCAGTCCAACAACGAAATTGTCCAATTATTTTTCAACACTGCAAAAAAACATAGTAAACAATGAATATAAACAGTGAAGTATAATAATTAGTCACCGAACTATAATCAGTGCTAATTATTCACTATTCACCATTAACTATTCATTATTTACTATGTTTTTTATAAGCCTTATTCTGAATTATTTATTTTAATTAAAACAAATGTGTGTGTGTGTGTGTGTGTGTGTAGAACCGCAACGGTTTCAGCGTTTTTCGTTTGCATCTTTTTCTCCTCACTTCTAAATTTCTGCAATCATTTTATCAATATACTATTTTAATTGCAAGTAGTTTTGTGAAAAAGATTACCTTGTGACTAGTATAACTCGAAAACTATAATATCCAGAAGCGCCGCCATTTATGCCACCAGCATCTCCAAAAGTAAATATACCTGTTAAGTCATCATGATCAAAGGCGCCACTTCGTTGGAAAAAAATACTGTGAAAATTTGAAGCATCATAATCCCATGAAGTCCATCCTCCACCGTTTTTTGAAGTTTCAAATACTGCATCTCCATACTTGTCAGAGTTTGCTAAATAATTATTTGTATTGCCCTCAGGATTTCCTACTTTATATTCGTTTCTTTCATACGCATTATTATAGGCTCCGGTATATATGGATGTATTTGTATCACTTTTTATATATCCCGCCACATATTCCCACGCACCACCTGCCAAATCATAAATGCCATAAATATTATCTGTAGAACTTCCATGATATCCTTTTACATGGTCATACGGATAAAATATTTTAGAATCATTATCTTTATAATTCATTTGAATAGAACCATCTGAATTATATATTTTTTCTACTTTTCTTTTTCCTTCATCTGTGGCATCATTTCTAACATCACCTGTCATACCAGTTGTTGATGACCAATAACCATCTCCTTCGCAATAGGAATTATTATAAATATTTATATTTCCATATTTACTATGAGTCAAATATGCTACTGCTCCCCATTCACTATTTTTCATTTGATGACAATTAACAGCATCACTTAACCCGTGCTTACCCACCAATTCATTTGATTTTGCCACTATATTGATAACATCGATACTTCTCCAACTAGCTACATTTGGACGTATGGTTATGTATTCATCAGGTGTATTTTTTCTTCCGCTAGAAGTATTAGTACTAATTTTTCCTTTTCCCACTACCGTTACTGTGTTTGTGCTCTTATCTTCTACTAATTCTGTTGAACTACTACTTGCCTCAAATTTTGCTACCCATATACCATCTAATTCATATTCCCATCCACCATTTTCTGCATTGTCTGTAAATGCTGGATGTACTACGAAATCTTTCATCTTAGCATCTGCACCCACTGCACCGTCCTGTATAGTTGTCTCAGGATACTTTTCATTATATAATTTTCCTTTATTATCTTTATTTTCCTTATTGATAAATGCAATTTCAATATTACCAGCTATGTTGTTGCCACCATCATGTAAATGACTCGTAATTTGATAAGCATATCTTGGAACATATACAAACATACCAATAACATCATTTTCAAAATCTTTATCTGTAATAACAGTTCCAGCTGGTTTATTTGAGTAACTATTTCTAACACTTTCTTTTACAGTTATAACATTGGCCCACTCTCTAAAAATTTCTCGATAATCATACCATCTACCAGTTGGATCAGCAATAATCCAATTTTCGCCATTATACAAAACTGGTATACTTCCTTCTGGTATATCAACCGTGATACATTGATGAAAGTCTGTATAATCGCCTCCTCCTTGTATATCAGCTTTGCAGCGATATATTTTTCCTTGATATTCAAAACCACTCAATAAATAGACTTCCCCTGTTAGAGTATCTAAATGCCATATGCTATTTCCGTACTTTGGTAAGGCTAATCCTAATCTCTCATTATTTTCTAATTCTACTAATTTCCTTGTATTTTGTGAAGAAGTATCAAAATTATTTTCTCCCGCTATCCATTCATAAATTTGATTACTAGTTTTCTTTACTCCAGGATTTTTCAAATCTTCTAAGATTGCCGTGGCATATGCTTGTGATACTGCCTCTTGTACGGCATCTAAGTCAGCACAAAATTTTGCATATCTACTTTTTTCTAAAATACCTGACACACCATTAATTATAATAGCGGCTAATATTATTATCACTATAATTGTTATTATTAACGCAATCAATGAAATTCCTTTTTTCATATATCCTCCTTCGATGGCGGCCAATGGCCGCCGCTACACGTCTTTCGCTATTTTTGTGGTTGGAAAAGAATTGAGGCAATTTCTAGGCGGACAAACGAGGGCACCGGAGGCGTATATGATATACGTTGAGGATGCCCGATGTGCAGTCCAACAACGAAATTGTCCAATTATTTTTCAACAAACGACAAAAAACATAGTAAACAATGAATATAAACAGTAAAGCATAATAATTAGTCACCGAACTATTGTGTGTGCTAATTATTCACTATTCACCATTAACTATTCATTATTTACTATGTTTTTAATAAGCTTTATTCCGAATTATTTATTTTATTAAAACAAATGTGTGTCAGACTGTTGAACAATGATGTCTCCTTGTCTTCTAGAAGTATTCCTCTCTCTCTCTCTCTCTCTCTCTCT
>CANQLS010000118.1 GCA_947624765.1 uncultured Clostridia bacterium | reverse complement strand
TCCATTATACAGGAGTGAGTGCCAGACTTAAATCTGGTATGGGTATATGAACTGGAATTTACTTTGGCATTCTAGGGTGCAAAAAAAAATTTGTAATAATTGTTGATTTTTGAGGTATAGTAGAGTAGAATAAAGGAGATGATATAATTTTGATAAAGAGTGGAATCATAAGTTGCAGATTAGATTTGTTTCCGATTTGTAAAATAAGTTCCCAGACATTGAGAAAATTATTAATATGGGTGAACCTGTATATTTTACGAAAAACGGATAGGGCACAATGGTGGTACATAGTCTGGAATAATATTCAAGACTGAAACAGCTATTATGGAGTATCTTCCAGTGACAGAATCTTCTGAAACTATATCATTCTGTTTGGGAGCGCAAGTATCCCTATTATCGTATTTATGTAGATAATTATGTTGTTTATTATATTGCGATTCAGAATAATATCGTATTTCTAAAAGAGAACGATTATAATGAAAGAGAGAGTTCTATTAAAAATGGCTACTGGAGGGCAATATAGATAATTTGTGAATAGGAAATTGTGGTTTTCAGGTGGCAGATGCAACTAATAAATATGGATATAGAATATGGGAAAACTCAGTAATAAAGTCTTATAAGGCTTCAATACAGTTTTATGTCGATGGTCCTGCTCTATTGTAAATGAAATTAAAAATTGACTGGAGGTAAAAGAGATGGATTTAATGGAAATTCTGAAATGTAATGAAAAAAATGAAAGTCGCTGGGAAAAACTAGTTGTGTTTTATAAAAATTCTAAAATAGTTCCGTTTATAGGGGCAGGGATGTCTGCGCCTATTTATCCACTATGGAAAAATGCAATTTTGAATATTTTCAATAGTGGAAGTTTAAAAGAGAAGAAAATAGTTGAAAATTATCTTAACGATAATCGCTATGAGGAAGCCTGTGAGTATGTCAAGGGTATAGTTGGACAAAACGGTTTTATCGATAGAGTGAGTGAAGAATTTTCAGCTGATAGAATTACAAAGAGCAGTGAAGAGATTAGAAAAAAAGTCAATTCGAGATATCTTTCGAATGTATTTAAAGGACCCGTATTTACTACGAATTTTGATAAGATGATAGAGTTTTTTTATGAGAAGGATTTTGATAATTCATATAATCTAAGCAATATGAATTTGGCATGGGCTTCAATATATAGCGCTATAAAGGAGAATAGACATAATATATATAAGATACATGGAGATATAGATGACGCTAATTCATGGGTGTTTACAAAACAGGAATATGAAACTGTTTACAAACGTAAAGAATTTGTGGAAGTTGTTGAAACAGTTTGTCAAAACATGAATTTTCTTTTCTTGGGCTGCTCTCTGACGGAAGGAGATAGATATGTGGAGTTACTCGCTAATGTCACAAGGAACATTAACGAGAAAGGAGCGGCAAATAAAAATTTTGCCTTTATGCCGCTTCCCGATGATAAGGATAAGACATATGAACAATTGAATAATGAAATAGAAGAAAAAGAAAGATATTTGAATAATATAGGAGTTTTTCCTATTTGGTATCCGTGTGAACAACATGAGGCTATTGGGATATTGTTAAGTGCTTTAAACGAAAGCGATACTTCATTAAATGTGTTTAAGGGAGACGAAACAGGTAAAGAAAAGCATTTCAATCTGTTTTCATCGAACATATCTGTCCAAAATGCCTTTGTCGACGATTGTTTTGATGTTTACAATTATTCGGATTTGCATGAAACTATAGCCAAACCTATAAATTTGCAGCAGATAATTGAATTGGCAGAAAATAATGATTTATTATACATTGAGGGGGATTATGGGTCAGGAAAAACGGTTTTATCTACTAGGATTCAGTGGGAACTAAAAAAGAACTATAAGACATTATTTTTTGATGCTGAAACATTTTTTGAAAATGAAGAATTAACAGAACAACTAATCAGTTTTGATAATAGATGCTTTGTTTTTGTGGATGGTATTGATAAATTAATAGATATTGATATTAATCTTTTTGAGTTGGAAAATTTTTGTGAAAGAATTGAAAAGATACTTAAGCAAAACCATAAAGTATCTTTTGTAGTTACATCTCGTATGTATTGCCGAATTGGATTAAAAAAAGGGAATGATCTTATATCGACGTATGTTGCACTTCAAATGCAACGTAATAATTTAATTGTTATAAGAACTAAAGGCTTTTTCGATAAGAATAGATATGAGAGTTTTTTCTCAAATATTAAGCCTAAAGTTGGCGGCTCGACCTGTTTGACTGCGAATACAATCAAAAAATGGCATAAAAAGTCTCCTAGCTCATGCCAAGTTCCCCTTTTTGCATATGCGATCGGTACATACTTCTACGATAAACAAGGGAAAGGAAAGAATAATCTGTTTGACGGAACGGATTTACTTCCTGACAATAAAATGATTGTTTATGAAGATTTTGTGCAAAAGACTATAAAAGGTAGATTTAGGGAGGAGAGTCTCTTTGGAACAATCAATGAAGAACTATATGAGAAATATGAAATGCTATTAAGAAATTTGGCTATACGTATGATTCACAAGATGAGAGATAGCATAAACTATGAAGAGGATGTATCTTGTGCACAGGAATTTTCAAAAGATGAAGCATATGAGGTAAAAGTTAATGAATTTGAGGAGGAAATTCAAAGGCAACTTCAAGAGGTTGTATTAGCAAGTAAAACAAAGGAAGTTTTCCTGTCAGATGCTATTAATAATTATTTTTTCACTATTAAAGAATCGAATTCAAATAAGGATTTAACAGTGCGCTTTTCTGATTTGAATGTGATGTGCTGTTTTGCAGCTGAATATATATATGATGTGCTAATTCGTATAGCTGACTACAAAGATGAAAATACGATAAAAAAGGAATATTTAGCTGTCATCAAGGAATTGGGGATAGTTGAGCTTCAGCCGCAGGTAATGGATTTTTTGATATGTAAGATTGATGCACTTGATGAGGAAGTACTTGATTCATTGCTTTCTAATATTTTGGTATTTATAAATAGCTATAATCAAGCGCAGGTGATTTCGGAAGAAAATGTTAGAGCGGTTCTAGTATTATATATAATTTTTATTAAATTTTGGAAATATTCGTATAAGTCTACAGGAACGCTTAATTTTTTCAAAACTTTTTACCGACTTTGCATGACCGCAAAAGCTTTAAATATAAATGGAAAACATGTAGAGGGAGGACATAGATATTTGGTCGAAAGATATTTTATGAATTGTACATTTATTGATTATCAATTCAAAAGATTAAATTATAAGTATTACAATTTCTCAAACTCTACGATTGGTGACTCTTCGTTTAAACAGTGTAACTTTTTGAATAATGAATTTATTGGCGCAACTATTAGAAAAAGCTGTTTTAAGCTGTGCACAATAAAAACGAAGTTTGAAAAAATCAAAATTGATGGTGTAGTGAGTATAGATAATTCTATACTTGATGAGGTGATTTTTGAAAGTATTCCAGAAAATAAAAATGGAAGTACATTATATTTTAAAGGTTGCACTATACTTAAGATGACTATTTGTAATACTGAAAATAAGTTTTTAAAATTGTTTTTTGAAAATTGTGTTTTATTGGATATAAAGATTAGAAAATGTAAAGGGGTTGTGGTTGCAATAAAGGACTGCGTGATCAAGAACAAGGTTTCTATTGATTCCAATTCCAATATTTATTCTAATGATGTGGAATTCTTTGATGGTGATGTAAAATCACTAGAAAATTTGGAAGATGATGATTTTAGAAAAGCAATGTTTGAAATGTAATAATGTTGTAGTTGGAGTGGCAAATGAGATATAATAATATATACAAAGAAAGAGATGTTTAGTGTGAAAAATCACGCCGATGCGATGATTGTTTCATACGACTATTTGTGCCGGAGTGCCACAAATAATAATATTGATGCACAGAGAAAAAACAGCTGTGCTGCTTAGCATTTCCAAATGGTGTTTTTAGCTTAACGAAGAATGTTGGATAAAAAATTGCTTAACAGTATGAAATTGTTATGAAGGAGTGTGTTATGGTCAGAGAAATCAGAAAAAACGAATTGCAAGAGTTATTGGAATTATATTTATTTTTGCACGAAGAATCCGTTCCTGAAATTACGGAATATTTGATGAATACATGGGAAGATATTATCAGCGATAAAAATCATCATATTATCGTTAAAGTAATTGGTGAAAAAATTGTTTCTTCCTGCGTGTGCGTGATTATTCCCAATTTGACAAGAAATATAAGACCGTATGCCTTGATTGAAAATGTGGTTACGCACAAAGAGTATCGAAAAAAAGGATATGCTGCCGAATGTCTGAATTATGCGAAAGAAATTGCGGAAAGAGAAGACTGCTATAAAATGATGTTGCTTACTGGATCAAAAAATGATTCGACTTTACGGTTTTACAGTAATGCAGGATATAACAGTACAGATAAGACTGCTTTTGTTCAATGGTTGAGTTTTTAGCTATGGACCCGGTAGCGTAGGCGGTACGCTCTGCAATGGAGGATAAAAATGAAAATATGGAAATTGAGGGCAGAAGTGGATGAATTTGATAATTTATTTCCGGTGGAGGAATGGTCATATGAGAAAATGGTATCTTTTGACGGCAGAAGTCATATAAAAGACTGGAGTCCGGAGAGGGTTGAGAGAATGGAGCCGGAAAAGAAATTACCTCTCAGTGATAATCCGGGATTTTATATTCCCGACCTTCCCGCTTTTAGCAAAAGAGCGGTAAATTGCTTATACCCTATGATAGAAAATTATATTTCTCTACAATCATTTTGTTCATGCAATGCTTGTGAGGGATTCCGCCACTGTTACAATCAAAAATCTCTTCTTCGTATATATGAAACATCCAATCATGATAGTATCGCATGAGTTCTCCGGAATACCAAGGCTCGTTTCTTAATTCCGCTTCTTCACTATC
>CANQLS010000117.1 GCA_947624765.1 uncultured Clostridia bacterium | reverse complement strand
CATCATAATTTCTGCAGCTTCATGCAAATCCATTCCCCTCGACTTTAACAATTCGTATGCCAAAATAGCACCTGTATGTGCATGATCTTGACGATTAACTGCATTTCCAATATCGTGTAAATATCCTGCAATTTCTGCTAATTCTACCTCTCTTTGAGAATAGTCAAATTCGCTTAATATCTTTCCTGCTAAACTAGAAACAATGCCTAGATGTCGCATTCCATGTTCCGTATAGCCTAATTCAATAAGTTGCCTCTCTGCATCATTAATCAATATCTTTATTTCTTCATCATTTTTAATATCTTCTAATGTAATCAATTTTACTCTCCTTTCTATGCTTATTCTTATTATATATCATAATTTTTCATTTATACAAAATCTAACCATTTACACCTATAATTCCGCCTATCATTCCAGCTAACATACTAAAAGCAATCATAGTAATAGAATATGTATCTAACTGAAATCCAACTAAGAAGATGCTACTTAATAAATATAAAATCAAAATATAGCAAAGTCCTATTAATGCTCCATGTAATAATCCTTTTTCTTTTAATTTTCGTACTGTAATTGAACTCGCCAATAAAATACTAACAATACTAATAACTAGTACACCAACTGGCATAGTACTTTCTGGTACACCAGTATAAGCAAGTAATATAGCAAAAATAGCAAGCAACAAAACTGTAACAACATAAGCGATAAGAACTCCTTTTGCAATATAAACTAAATTATGCTTTTTTTCTTCCATAAAAATCCCCTCCCAAAACATCTATACTATTTTAGGAGAGGAATTATACCTACAAAATATACTTTTCAATCATCGTAGCTACGCCATCTTCATCATTACTTGGTGCAACTTCTTTTGCTACGCTTTGAACTGATGGAGCACCATTTCCCATCGCAATGCCTAACCCTGCATTTTGAACCATACAAATATCATTAATATTATCCCCTATTGCTATAACTTCTTCCTTTTTAATGCCTAATCTATTTATTAAATTTTCAATTGCTGTCCATTTATTTGTATTTTTAGCTGAAATATCTGCATAACTATATTCTATCGTTTTTTCCTCTGTACCAAAAACTAATTTTTTTGATGAAATATGTGGAACAGGTATTACGTCAATTTCTGGAATTGTTTTTAACTTATTCACAATAGCCTCATATATGACTCTATCTTCATCACAAATCATCATCTTTGTGAAATAATCTTGCAAATTCTCTACATATTCTCTACCAGCAAGATGCGTTTCAATTCGAGCATTAGGATTATAATTTTGCTTATAGAAAAATAACGCCATATGTTTTAAATCTTTCACAATCAGTTCTTTGTTAGTATAAATCATATAATAAATATGATTTTCAATACATAAATCCAAAATTTTAAGCACTGTACTTTTTTTCATATAATGCTGATAAATTATTTCTCCAGTTTGTAAGTCGAAAATAGAAGCTCCATTTTCCGCAATTAAAAATTTATCTGCTCCTATCTCTTTACAAAAATTTTGAATTACACTAGTCATCCTTCCAGACGTCAATACAATATATATGCCTTTTTCACTAGCTAACTTTAATACTTCTTTTGTTTTAGGGGTTAACTCACTTTTAGAATTTAATAGTGTTCCATCTATATCAATTGCCACCAATTTATACATATAAGCAACTCCTTACTCCTATGCTTCATTTAACGTCCAAATATACGTACTTTGAGAAATATATCTATCAAGTACGGCTGCCATCTCTGCTCTTGTAATTTCATCATTTGGTCTAAATGTAGCATCTGGATACCCCATAATCAATCCATTAGCATAAGACTTCAAAATGCTGTTTTTAAATTTGTTTCCTGATATATCTAAAAATGGATTTCCGTTTGCAGGCTTTTTCATAAATACATCCATTAATGCCACTACTTCGCCTCTTGTAATTGCTTTATCCATTTGAATTGAGTCTCCAAAAACATTCGCTAAATTATAATATCCCGCGCTTGCAATATCTGATGGAGTAATAGCTTGATAACATCTCATTAAGAAATCATAGTCCTCTTTTGACCAATGATTAACATCATAGTCCATATGATAATATACAAGTCCAGTTGAAACGCTAGATTGTTTCATGTATTTTAAAGTTCTTGAAAGCATACAAATAAATTCAATTCGAGAAATATTTCTTTCAGGTCCAAATTCTTCTTCAGAATATCCATTTACAATATTTAACTTATATAAATGTTCGATATTGCTTCTACTCCAATCATACCCCTCTGTAATATCAGTAAAATGCATTTCGTCTTTTTCTTCTTCAGTTACTACTGGCTCTAAATATTCTTTAAAAGAACTTTCTGTTACATATTGCATAGTTCTATTAGCTTTTTCATAATAATAAATTCCTGTTGGAATATACTCTGCTAATTCTAATTTGCAAAAAGCACTTACATAAGGTACTCTTTCACTACCAACCATATAAATAATTGTTGGTTCTACTGGTAACCATCCATAATCATCTAAATAAATTTCTGCCCAAGCATGATTAATGATATCGTACTTTGTTTCATATTCGCCATTTTCTAATTCAACGTCTTTTTTATCAATCTTATACCCCTCAACAACACGTGAAGGAATATTTACAGCACGACATAACGCAACATATAAAGTAGCAAATTCTTCGCAAACGCCTCTTTTTTTCTCTAATGCAGAAAGCGAACCTTTATTAGCATAACTGCTACTCGTATCATATTGCAATTCTGTATTTACAAATTCGAAAATCGCAAGTGCCTTTTTATAATCACTAGAAATATCTTCTGTTAATTCTTTTGCTTTAGCAATCATCTTTGAATCTGCCGAATCAATTCTTTCTTGTTCTGTTACATATATTTCTAATTCGTCATTTACTGTTGCGTTAGAACGAACTGAAATATCTATATCGAAAGAACTTGGTAATACTTTTCTTTGAATAATTACTGTTAGTTCAGCATTTGGTTTCATACCAACTAAAGAATAATAAGCATATTGATTTCCAAAGTCATCTGTTCTTATTTCATCTGGTTCAGGAGTAATCTTAAGTTCTAAATCTTTTTGATATTGAGTAAAGTTTAAACTTCCAATAGATATCTCTACAAAACCAGAAGTTAATTCATAATTCTTGGTATTTTTAAATACCATTTCTTTTGTAAGAATATATTCTTCATCTGTTGCAAATAAGCTTCCAGCAAAAATGCACAAAAATAAAATTACCGTTAAAAGGATTTTGTTTATATTCTTCATTCGTATAGCCTCCTAATTCATATTATAACCATTGTATATTTAATATGTAATAAAATCAAGAGATATTTAGAAAAAATTAATGAATAGTTATTAAATAATGCTTTTGCCCTAAAGCATTCTCAAAAATTATGTTTGTGACCATGTAGCGGCGGCCATTGGCCGCCATAATAAAAATATATCTTTTTGAATAATTTGTTTTGATAGAATAAAATGAAAGATTTTCTTTAGTCGCTTCAAACAAAATAAAGGTGGCTTTCGCCACCTTTATTAGTTATTCAACTATGACAATTTCGTAACAGAACTGTTCAAGTCGCTTTAGATAGTCATGAGTGTAGTCATTGACAATTGCCTGCACTTGCAAGCGATTATGCGAACCTACCTCCGCTTCTGGAATTAGAATGACTGCCTCACGCTCTCCGACAGGGAACTTGTGAATATCGTCTAGAGTTCCCCCATTCCAGTAATAGGCAATCTCTACGCCCTCTGCGTACGGATACTCCAGCCTTACCTTCACTTCATCGCCCACATGCATATGATACACATGCTCGTCTTGAAGTAACGGGAAACCGTCACTAGTCGTTGGTACAACCTCGTCGCCCTCTACTTCTGTTTCCGTGTAAACATAAAGTCTAGGGAACTTAGGATCTACCACACGAATGTTATACACCTTTGGAACGGACCGCGTTCCATCCGAAACTTTCACTTGAGTTTTTAGTTCATGCACACTACCATCTGCATAGTTGGGCACAAACAATTTCCCTCTAGTCTCATTTTCAGGAAATAGTATGAGAGACTCATCATCCCAACGACATGCCATTTGCGAAATTCCGTGCTCAGATTCCGCTTCCAAGTACAATGCAGCACCAGCTGGAAGATCCACAGTTTCTGATGTAGAAACTAATGTGCCATTGTACAGCAAACTACTTTGAGCGACGTCTTCGGGAATAGTGATGGTAAACACGTACTTACCAATGACTTCATGCACATTATGCGTGTAATCATTGATAATCGCCTGCACTTGCAAGAGATTTACAGACTCCGGTTCAGCGTAATCCGGGATGGTAATCGTTGCTTCAAGTTCGCCAAGTCCGAAGGTATGGATATTAGGTGTATTCCAGTAGTAGGAAATTTTTACACCTTCTGTGTACTCAGATTGTACTTGAACGTGTATTTTATCGCCCACGTTCATGGTGTACTGTACACCGTCCTCCATTTCCACTTCGGAATTGTCATCACCAACGAGGTAGACATGTAACTCCATTTCCTCTTCCGCCAAAGCGGGAGCCGTCAGTAGAAGAGCCACTACCAGCACCATGAGAATCCCAAGCAGCCGTTTCATTTTGTTACCTCCTTCTAATTTCGGGTGGTCGTGTAGTAATTAGAAACGAATTCATGATATCGTTTCATAAAATATTTGTCAATATTTTCGTCAAAAAAATTTTCGCTTACAACCAAGTAAAGTTGCAAGCGAAAGCGTCGAAATTTGTCGATGAATTTATAAGGGAAATTTATTTTTATTCAAGTATTTTTTCATAAAATCTTGAATTTTTTCTTAACAAAGGAAATCCCCCCAATCCAAATGAGGATTGAGGGGAAAAGGTTCAGAAGATCAGAGCCATCCACCGCCAGGAACCCAAGTAGGGTTCACGCCATCCTGAGGCGGATCAATGACCAGGTCCTGCGGAGGATCCGTCACCGGTTTCTGAGTCGGATCAGGAGTCGGGGTGGGATCCTGCGGAGGAT
>CANQLS010000116.1 GCA_947624765.1 uncultured Clostridia bacterium | reverse complement strand
GAAGTTTTTCATGAGCGATTTTTTCTATCATTTCTCTACTAAATAAATTCATCATTATGTGTGCTTCGCCATATAAATAATTTCCGTTTTCATCTTTTGCATTTGCCATTTCCGATGATATTTCCGTATATTCTATAACAGATGGTCTTTCATTTCTTTTACAGAAAACTCCTACTCTTTCTTCTGGAGAGTTTTTAACAATTGATACAGATGCTAACTTTACATTTTCACAAATAGCATACCCCACTAACAACGGATCTACCAGTTTTGCAAGAGGGTTATCTACTGCACAAGTGAAAATCCATTCAATGCCTTTTTCTTGCATTTCAGAAAGCACACCACTATGAAGCATTGCTTCAAATATACCTCCATGTCCATCTCCTGCCTCTTTTAGTAATCCATCTTCGCCTATTATTAATTTGCCTTCTGTATCTACCATAGGAAGTTCACCTTGTTTAAAGAATGCTTTAATGCCTTCACGATAGCCAAAATAATCATGACTTTCAAAAAAATCTATAGTCGCCTTATTATTTTCTCTGCTTGTCATTATATACCAAGGAATAATTACACCATATTGCGCTTTAGCTTCTTTTAATTTATCGCAGAAAAGCTCAAATAAACTCTTATGAGATTCAAGTCCAATATCAAACGTTCCTTTTGGACCATTATGTCCTAATCTCGTACCTTGTCCACCTGCTACCATAACAACAGCATACTTGCCTTCTTTAATTATTTTTTCGCCTAACTCTAAATAATGATTTCTTTCTTCTTCACTTAAACTACTAGCATCTACATAAGGCATTGGTGATATAACATCTTTTTCTACGGACGGAGTTGCTTTTGTATTTTCATATAATTTCATTATTTTTTCAAAGTCTATTGAAAAAATTTGATCTAGTAATTTTTCTTTATTAGCATCATCTAATCTCTCATATGCTTTCCATAAATGAGCTTGTCCGTAATTTTCTATAAGCTTTTTCGCTTCTTCTTCTCTATTCATTTTATCCCCCCTATATATTTCGTTTCATACATTTTCCAAATACATAATATCCAATTTAAACAATAAAGTCAAACTCTTTTTTCCGTAAGGTCTTCCATTTTTAAAAAATTTGTGATATATTGTCAAATTAGAGGAACTTTTGTAACATTTACTAGTCTAATTGTTTTGTACTGTTTTAAAAGTTTGTATCATATTCTTGTAGAATAGGAGGTATGTATGGAAGAACCTATTATTGAAATTAAAAATGTAACAAAAATATATAAGGTTGGTACAGAGAAAATTTTAGCATTAGATAATGTTAGTCTTTCTATTAATAAAGGAGAATTTTGTTGTTTACTTGGTACATCTGGTTCCGGTAAATCTACATTGCTTAATTTAATGGCTGGCATTGAAAAAATTACAAAAGGCGAAATCATTATAAAAGGAAAAGATATTACAAAAATGGGAGAACATCAGCTAGCAAAGTTTAGGCAAAAATATCTTGGATTTGTATTTCAGTCTTATAATTTAATTAGTTCACTAACTGCTTTAGAAAATGTTGCCCTGCCTTTAATTTTCAAGGAAGTGCCTAATCGAAAAAGAATTCAATTATCTAAGCAAATGTTAAAGGCTGTTGGGCTTGAAAGCCGTATGAAACATAAACCAACTCAAATGAGTGGTGGACAACAACAAAGAGTTGGTATTGCTAGGGCTTTCGTTTCTAATCCAGAAATTGTGTTTGCTGATGAGCCTACTGGAAACCTTGATACTAAAACCACAATGGAAATTATGGATATTATTAAAAAAATGGCTTCCGAAAATCACCAGACTATTGTTATGGTTACTCACGATAAAAGAATTGCAGAATACGCCGATAAAATTGTGAACATTCATGATGGACACATTGAAAATATTGAACTAATAGGAGGAAAAAACAATGAAAAAATTAATTAGTATTTGCGTTGCTCTATTTTTATTAACTATAGGTTGTACTGCTTTTGCATCTGATTTTGACTTCACACCAAAAGTTCCAAAACTTGCTTTTAAAGAATTAGATATATTGCCAGTTGTAAATGCTGGAGATACATTATCACTTACTTTAAATCTACAAAATATTTCTAATAATACTGCTAGTGATGTTATTATTACTCCATCTTTTGAAAATACACCTCTTATTTACGAGCAGCCAATTATTATGACGTTAGAAAAGAGCTTACGTGCTCGTCAAAATATTGATGTATCTTTTAGTTTTAAAGTTTCTGATAATGCAAGGAGTGGCGTTTATGCAATTCCTTTTAAACTTCAATACAACAATATTCGCGATGAAGCTTATGAAAATACACAAAATATTTATTTTAAAGTTGATAAAGAAAATATAGCACCGCTAATGACTGTTAACAATGTTGTAACTTCTTCTGCTATAGTTTCACCAAATAGTCAATTTACTCTTTCATTTGATTTAAACAATATCGGTGATTTAGCGGCTAAAGATATGAAAGTAACACTTAGTGGTCTTAATAAAGATGAATTTATTGTTACAGATTCACAAGATTTGCAATATGTTGGCACTTTACAAGGAAAAGAAAGTAAAACTATTACTTATCCTCTTACTGCATCTGAGAATTTAACAGACGGCTCACATAGTTTAACAATTAGACTTGAATATACTGATTCTCAAGGTGAAAATGTGACTGAAGAAAAAAATATATACATAACTAATGTAAATAGTTCTCTTGTAGAAGATGATGGCACAGGTGCTGGAACACCAAAGGTAATGATTGCTTCTTATTCTACAAATCCAGCTAACATTAAAGCTGGTGATAGCATTTTATTCACATTCAATTTTACAAATACAAACACTGCAAAAACAATTCGTAATATGAAGATAACGATTAATAGCTCTGAAGAAGGTGCTTTCATGATTGCAAAAGGTAGCAATACTTTTTATATAGAGTCTATGGGACCAAAAGAATCGCTATCTAAATCAATTGAATTAAATGTAAAACAAGATTTAGCTTCTAAATCTTATCCAATTAATATTCGTTTTGATTACGAAGATAGTAAGGGTACGAACTATAACTCTGATGAAGTAATTAATTTACCAGTTACTGAATATTCAAAACTAGTTATTAATAGTGTGTATGTTTCAGAAGCATATGTTAATGGTTCAACAAGTCTTTCATTTGATTATATTAATATGGGAAAAGCTACTGTTTCAAATTTAACTGCTAGTGTAGAAGGCGATTATACTTCTGTACAACCTATTAACTACATTGGTAATTTAACAGCTGGTACTTCTGATTATTATGATATTGAAGTAACTCCAACTAAAGAAGGTGAAAACTTTGGTACTCTAGTGCTTTCTTTCGAAGATTCTTCAGGAAAAATTATCGAAGTACGAAAAGAATTTTCAGGATTTGCTATGGCAGAATTTGTACCAAATGATGTACCAAGCGGAGATGATTCATATATGGATCCTATGCCAATTGAACCAGAAGTTAAAAATGTTAATACTTGGGTGATTGTTGGTAGTGGCATTGGAACGTTTTTAGTAACATTTTTAATTGTTAAACTAATCGCAACAAAAATCTTTAGAAAAAAATTAGAAAATGAAATTTAGGAGGGATTACTATGATGGTAGAAGTTCAAGCGGTTAATGGAAATGTAATAAGTTCGGCAAGACCTATGAGTGCTACACAATCAATGGTAGGCATTGCTGGAGATATGGCAGGTGCAGATATAAAATTAGGTGGTTCATATATAGCTTTATATGTTACTGTAGGAATATGTTTTGTTTTAGGAGTTGTTCTTGGAATTATTTTTGCAAAGAGAGCAGCAAATAAGTAATCGTTGAAAAATAATTGGACAATTTCGTTGTTGGACTGCACGTCGGGTATCCTCAACGTATATCATATACGCCTCCGGTACCCTCGTTTGTCCGCCTAGAAATTGCCTCAATTCTTTTCCAACGTATGTCTTATGAAAGGATTGAAATTATGAAAAGTATTGATTTCGTAAAAATGGGATTTAAGAATTTATGGAGAAGGAAACTTCGTACAGCTCTAACGGTTATTGGTGTTGTAATTGGTACTTTTTCTATTGTTATCATGATGTCGCTAGGTATTGCTATGTCAGAAGGTTATAAAAAGCAATTAGCCGAATGGGGTAGTTTAACGAAAATTGAAGTAAATCAATATAACTATAATTATAATGAAGAAACTGGAATGGGTGTTTCTGAGCGTAAACAATTAGATGATACATTAGTTGAAACTTTTTCTGCTATTCCTCATGTACGTGCTGTTACTCCAATTTTAAATATTTCTGCTCAATTAAAGTCTGGAAAATATCAAAGTTATATTAGCATTTGTGGCATTGATCCTGATACACTTGCCTACTTTGATTTTCCAAATGTCGCACAAGGAGAAACACTTTCTAATGATAATCCAACAGCTATTTTATTTAGACCAGATGCTTGTTATTTTTACAATCCAAAACAAACCAACGGACGACGTGAAGAAGATCCCGTAGATTTAATGAATGATAAAATTCAATATACTTTTGATGATACTTGGGGCGATACACAACCAAAATATAATAAACTAACTGTTTGCCGGGGTACTAGAGGAAAGTAACGGAGAATTTAACTATAATGCTTATGGTACAATTGAACAAGTAAAAAAATGGTATAAAGAACAACAAAAAAATAACAAACATTCTTCATCAAGTGGTAGTAAAGATACGTTTTCCTACAATTCTATTTGGATTAGTGTAGATGATATTAAATATGTACAAGATGTGCAAGATACTATAAAAGATATGGGCTATGGTACTTATAGCTTAGCAGATAATTTAGATAGTATGCAAGAAACATCTAATATGCTTCAAATTATTTTAGGTGGAATTGGTGCTGTTTCATTGTTTGTTTCAGCTATTGGTATTGCTAATACTATGGTAATGTCTATTTATGAAAGAACAAAAGAAATTGGCGTTATGAAAGTGCTTGGTTGCCTTGTTACTGATATTAGAAAGTTGTTTTTATTTGAAGCTAGTATTATAGGTTTCTT
>CANQLS010000115.1 GCA_947624765.1 uncultured Clostridia bacterium | reverse complement strand
GAGGAAGCAAGTGCAGAATATGAATATTTAACAGGAGAAGAAGAAATAGAAAGATTAGCATTTTTAAGAATGAAATATGAATTAGACCACAATAGTGGTATATCATATGCCAAAAGACAAGGCGAAGAAATTGGAATGAAACGTGGAATGAAGAAAGGAATGAGAGAGGGAATTCTCAAAACAGCTCGTGAAATGAAGAAAAAAGAAATTGAGATTTCATTAATTTCAGAAATAACAGGACTATCAGAAGAAGAAATCAATAACTTATAAAAAAATAGTGAATAGTTGTGTGTAGTTTGGTGTTTGTGCTACTATAGTAACTATTCACTATTTTTCGCTGTTTTTGAAAAGTTAATGAATAGTTGTTACTAGTTGATTTTTGTGGTATACTATAATAGCTATCGTGGTAAAGAAAGGAGGAATGTAAATAAATGAATGAATATATGAGGAAAGCAAAGGAAAATGCAGATATGGGAATAGCTAAAGGTGAAGGAGGCCCATTTGGAGCAGTAATTGTAGATATAGATGGTAAAATTATTGCTTGTGGAAATAATAAAGTGCTTAAGGAAAAAGATCCAACTGCACATGCAGAGATTGTTGCAATACGTGAAGCTTGTAAGGTATTAGGCACAAGTGATTTATCTAATTGCATTTTTATATACTTCATGTGAACCTTGCCCAATGTGCCTGTCTGCTATAATTTGGGCGAATATTAAAAAAGTTTATTTTGGGTGTAGTAGAGAAGATGCTGCAGATATAGGTTTTCGTGATAATGATATTTATGAATTTATTAAAGGAAATAATAATATGATTTCATTAGAGCAAATGGATAGAGATGAATGCGTTGAAACTATGAAGGAGTACCAAAAGCAGGAAGGTATTATTTATTAATATGGAGTGATAAAATGATTTATCCTAAGTTTATTAAAGAAAATGATTGTATTGCTATACCAGCTCCATCTGCAGGCATTGAAGATGTTTTGGGACAAAATAAAATAATGAATGCAAATAAGAAATTAGAAGCATTTGGATATCGTTTGATATTATCGAAAAATATTTTTAAGTATGAGCATGGTAGAAGTGCTTCTGCAGAAGAAAGAGCAAATGAAATTAATAATATGTTTAGTAGTGATGATATTAATTTGATTTTGTGCGCAGCTGGGGGCGATTTTTTAGTAGAAATGCTTCCATATGTTGATTTTGATTTGTTAAAACAACATCCAAAATTAATTGCTGGTTTTTCTGATCCAACTGGGTTGCTTTATCCAATTACAACTAAATATGATATTGCTACTGTTTATGGCAAGAATTTTAAATCATTTGGTGCAGAAATTTGGCATAGAAGTGAAAATGAATTTTTAGAAATAATAAAAGGAAATTTGATAAAGCAAAATAGTTATGATTTGTATGAAAATGAAAGACTTGAGAGTATTACTGGCTTGGAAGGATATAATTTAACTAATCAGGTTTACTGGCATACAATAAATGAACAAGAAATATGCGTGCAAGGCAGAATAATAGGAGGTTGTTTAGATTTAATTGCAGAACTCGCAGGTACAAAATATGATGGTATCAGTGAGTTTCAGCAAAGATATAAAAATGACGGTATCATTTGGTATTTTGATATATGTGATTTATCTAAAGAAGAAACTATTCGTACATTATGGAAGTTAAATGAATTAGATTATTTTAAATATTCTAAATGTGTTATTATAGGTAGGTTTGGAAATGATATATCCTTTTATGATTATGATACAAAGACTTGTTTAGAAGATAGTATTTTAGTAAAACAAAACATACCTATTGTATGGGATGCAGATGTATCACATAAAGGGCCATGTTTGAATATTATAAACGGCTCGATTTCTACGATAAAAGTTGGTAATGGCAAAGGAGAAATTTCTTTTATATTAAAATAAAGATTGAATAAGATAATTTAGAAAATTATAAAAAAAGAAAGGATGATTAAAATGAAAGAGTTAGAATTAAAAATTGAAGGAATGATGTGTGAAGGTTGCGAAAATAGGGTGAAGAATGCATTAAAAACAATTGCTGGAGTTGAAAGCGTAGAAGCAAATCATACAACTGGACTTGTTAAAGTATCGGTAAATGAAGATGTAGAACAAGAACTATTAGAAGAAAAATTAGAAGATATAGGCTACGAAGTTGTAAAGGAATGATTTGAAATATGAAGAAAATAATTTTATCTATTGATGGTATGACTTGTAGTGCTTGTTCTAATGGATTAGAAAAATATTTAAATAAACAAAAAGGGATTATTAGTGCTAGTGTTAATTTAGTAATGGCGAATGCTACTGTTGAATACGATGAAAAAATGTTGACACAAGCACAAATTGAAGAGTTTGTGAAGCAAGCTGGATTTCAAAGTTTAGGAGAATTTAAAGAGATTAAATTAGAAAGTAAAAATAAAACTGAAAAAGTAAAATTTATTATTTTCACAGTTTTAGCAGTTTTGCTTTTATATATTTCTATGGGACATATGATTGGTCTTCCAACATTAGAAATAATTAATCCACATACGAATAGTTTAAATTATGCGATTACACTTCTTTTGCTAACGATACCGTTTTTAATTTATGGTTTTGATATTTTGAAAAATGGTTATAAAAATTTAATTCACTTAACTCCAAATATGGATACTTTAGTGGGCATTGGCGTGTTGAGTAGTTTTTTATATAGCTTATATGTTTTTTATAAAATTATGCAAGGCAGTCATGAAGATACTATGAATTTATATTTTGAATCAGCTGCTATTGTTATATATTTTATAAAACTTGGTCGTTATATTGATGGAATTAGCAAGGATAAAACGAAAGAAGCTATTAGCCAATTGGTAAAGATTACACCAGAGAAAGCGGTTATTCGAAAAGATGGTGTAGAGAAAGAAGTAACATTAGATGAAATTCAAAAAGGTGATATAGTAATAGCTAAACCTGGAGAAAAAATTGCAGTTGATGGGGAAATAGTTTCTGGAAAAGCTCATTTAGATGAATCGTTTATTACAGGAGAAAGTAAACCAGTTTCAAAAGAAGTAGGAAATAAGGTAATTGCGGGAAGTATTAATTATGATGGATATTTAGAGTATAAAGCAGAACGAATTGGACGAGAGTCTACTATATCAGAAATTGTAAAGTTGGTAGTAGAAGCAAGCAATACAAAAGCACCTATTGCAAAAGTAGCTGATAAAGTATCTGGATATTTTGTGCCAAGTGTAATAGGTATTGCGATAATTACATTAGTAGTTTATTTGCTTTTAGGTTATGAATTTTCGGAAGCATTAATAACATTTGTTACAGTTTTAGTTGTTGCTTGCCCATGTAGTTTAGGATTGGCTACACCGCTTGCAATTGTTGTGAGTGAGGGATTATGTGCTAAAAATGGTATCTTAGTAAAGAAAAGTGAAATTTTAGAAAATGCTCAAAAAATAAATACTATTGTTTTCGATAAAACAGGAACATTGACTTATGGTAAATTGAAAATTGCAGAAATTATAAATTATACTGAAAAAGACAGAAATGAAATTTTACAATTAGTGGGTAGTATAGAAAGCAAGGGAACACATCCTATTGGAAAGGCGTTTACAGACTATTTGGAAGAAAATAAAATTTCAATTTTAAATGTTGATAATTTTGAAAACGTTGCTGGAAAAGGAATGATTGGAGAGATTAATCATAAAAAGATTTTAGTTGGAAATGATAAATTATTAGAACAATATAAAATTAAAAATGATTATCAAGAAGAAGAAAAACGATTGGCGCAGGCTGGTAATAGTGTGATTTATGTAGCGATAGAAAATGAAATTGTAATGTTAATTGGTGTGAATGATTTAATACGAGAGAATGCAAAAGAAGTGATAACGGAATTACAAAAAAATGGTATAGAAACTATCATGCTAACTGGCGACCATGAAGAAACTGCTAATAAAATTGCAAATGAGCTTGGTATTACAAAGGTAATTGCTAATGTATTACCTTCAGAAAAAGCAAATGTAGTAAAACAGTTAAAAGAGGAAAAACATTTTGTAATGATGTGTGGAGATGGCATTAATGATAGTCCGGCACTTGCTAATAGTGATATTGGTGTTAGTATTAGTGGAGCCACTGACATTGCTATGGATTCATCAGATGTTATTTTAACTAGAAATGATTTAAGTTTAATCATGCGTTTAATATACATTAGTAAGAGAACAATCCGTAATATTAAACAGAATTTGTTTTGGGCATTCTTTTATAATTGCCTTATGATACCTATTGCAATTGGATTATTAAAGCCAATTAAAATTTCTATTAATCCTATGATAGCAAGTATTGCAATGGTGCTTAGTAGCCTAACTGTAATTTTGAATGCGGCTAGATTAGGAAGAATAAAATTTAATAAAGAATAAATGATTTGTATGATTTAAAAATTATTATATAAAATAATTAAAAAGGAGAGGGTTGAATATGAGAAAAAATGTTAAAACAAAAAGTGCAATTTTCCCTATGCCAGTATTAATGGTATCTACGTATAATGAAGATGGTAGTGTAGATGTAATGAATGCGGCTTGGGGTATGATGCTAGAAGAAGATGAAGTAGTATTAAATTTAACAGAATCACATAAAACTGTTAAAAATATTAAAGAAAGAAAAGCATTTACAGTTAGTGTTGCGGATAGTAAGCATGTAGTTGAGGCAGATTATTTAGGTATTGCATCTGGTAATAATACTCCAGATAAATTCGAAAGAACAAAATTAACAACTACAAAATCTAATTTTGTTGATGCTCCTATTGTTAATGAATTTCCAGTATGTATGGAATGTGAATTTGTAGAATATCAATCTGGAAAGAATGGTTGTGGAGTTGTTGGAAAAATAGTAAATGTTACTGCAGATGAAAGCGTTATGAATGGAGATAATATAGATGTTTCTTTATTAAATGCAATTGCATTCGATCCATATACGCATGGATATTACAAAGTAACTGAAAGAGTTGGAAATGCATTTAAAGATGGTATGCAGTTGAAATAAATATGAGAATGTTGAAACGAGTTGTGTAGG
>CANQLS010000114.1 GCA_947624765.1 uncultured Clostridia bacterium | reverse complement strand
CATCACGGATTGAGTAGCTATTAGTTAATAACATAATTAATCTATCTACACCAATGCCAAGTCCACCTGTTGGAGGCATTCCGTATTCTAACGCTTGTACAAAATCGTCGTCCATCATATTAGCCTCTTCATTTCCAGCTTCTCTTTCTGCCATTTGTGCTAAAAATCTTTCTTTTTGGTCTATTGGATCATTTAATTCTGAATAAGCATTAGCATATTCTCTTCCACCAATAAATAATTCAAATCTCTCTACCAACCTAGGATCTGATGGTTTTTTCTTTGTAAGTGGCGAAATTTCTACTGGATAGTCCATAATAAAAGTAGGTTGAATCAAAGTTTCTTCAACTTTTTCTTCAAAGACAAAATTAATTATATTTCCTCTTGTCATTTTTTCTTCTACTTCTAATCCGATTGACTCTGCTAGTGCTTTAGCTTCTTGGTCTGTATTTGTTGTAGAAAAATCAATATTGCAAACTTCTTTAATTGCATCTATCATAGTAATTCTTTTCCAACCAGGCGTTAAATCAATCTCCGTGCCTTGATAATCAATTTTAGTATTACCACATACATCTTTTGCAAGTGTTGAAACTAATCCTTCTGTAATATCCATCATATCATGGTAATCTTCATATGCTGAATATAATTCAACATTAGTAAATTCAGGGTTATGCTTAATATCCATTCCCTCATTTCTAAACATTCTGCCCATTTCATATACTTTGTGGAAACCACCAACGATTAATCTCTTTAAATATAATTCATTTGCAATTCTTAAGTACATATCAATATTTAAAGTATTATGGTGTGTTACAAATGGTCTTGCTGCAGCACCACCAGCAATAGTATTTAAAATAGGTGTATCTACTTCTAAGTAACCATGTTCATCTAAATAGCGACGAATACCTTTAATAATAGCACTTCTTTTATAGAATGTTTCTTTTACTTCATTATTCATAATTAAATCAACATATCTTTGACGATAACGCAATTCAACGTCTTTTAAGCCATGATATTTTTCTGGCAATGGTCTTAAAGCCTTAGTAAGTAATGTAATTTCTTTTACTTTAATAGAAATCTCACCCATGTGAGTTTTAAATACATCACCTTTTATACCAATAATATCTCCAATATCATATTTTTTAAAAGCCTCATAGGCTTCTTCTCCCACTTCGTCAAGCTTTACATAGATTTGTATTCTACCATACATATCTTGCAAGTCGCAGAAACTTGCCTTTCCATGACCTCTTTTAGCCATCAATCTTCCTGCAATACTTACATGTCTTGGCTCTACTTCTTCGCCCTCAACAGTGTCAACAAAATTCTCTTTTATATCTTTAGTTGAATCGTGATTATCAAATTTTACAATTTGAAAAGGATCTTTACCCTCATTTTGAAGTTCCTGTAGTTTCTCTAATCTTACCTTCATAAGCTTATTTAAATCTTCCTCTGTTAATTCTACCGCTTCATTTTCATTTTCCTCTTTCATTCTCATCACTCCTCGTTTCAAATATAGGTGTATTTTACCATATATATCTAAAATATTCAATAAAAACGCATACGAATTTCTTTTTCCGTATGCGTTAAATACACTTTATAAACCTCTAGTAATTTTTAATATCTTAAAGTTTACAACTCCTCCAGGAGTTTGTACCTCTACTACTTCATTTTTCTTCTTTCCTAATAGTGCAGAACCAATTGGAGATTCATTAGAAATTTTATTTTCTGCTAAATCAACCTCAGTAGATCCAACTATTGTGTATTCTAGCTTTTCGTCATATTCCATATCTAAAACTTGAACTTTATTTCCTACTTGAACTGTTTTTGTATCGATTTCATCTTCATCAATAATTTTTACATTTCTTAATTTATTTTCTAACTCTAATATTTTCATTTCTACTTGTGCTTGTTCGTTCTTAGCTTCATCATACTCTGAATTTTCTGAAAGATCACCAAAACCTAAAGCTACTTTAATTCTGTCGGCAACTTCTCTTCTTTTAACAGTTTTCAAATATTCTAATTCTTCTTCTAATTTTTTCATACCCTCATAAGTTAATAATATCTCTTTTTGTGGCATACTCCATCATTCTCCTTTTTGATTACTTTTTTGTCATACGTGTTTTCCTACACATTGCAATATGATACTCGTATTTTCTTCGATTGTCAAGTATTATTTCTTTGATTTTTTTGTGAACAATTTTCCTACACGCTTAAAATCCTCCTCTGTGATTTTCCCATTATTTCCCATATAAGTATTAATTCGATAAGGCGATTTTTCAAATTCTTTTTCATTCTCTTGTATTTTCTTTCGATAATGATAAAGATATGCTTCACATAGAGCTAATGTGCGAAAATCTTTCACTTCTTTTTCTAAATATATTTCTACATCATTTAATAAAATACCATTAAAACTCTTTCGCAAAGCACATATTTTATTTTTTATAGAAATAACAATAGCATTTTTTGAAATGATTAATTTATTTACTTCTTCCTCTGTATAATCTAAATTAATAATAAATGGATAACTTGAAATATTACTATGTTTATTTTCTAAAACTCTAATAGCAATTCCCTCTTCATTAAAAAATTTTTCTAGCATCTTATCAAATCGCTCTTTATTTTCACTCAAAACAACTACTTCTCTTATTTCTTTTGAAATATATTTTACCAAATCTAAATTTTCTATACTAAATTCATGTGAAAGAATTGCAAGTGAAATTGTTGGCATAGGAATATTCACCATATTGCAAATATCTTGTAATATGTATTTTGTCAGTGCTTGGTACAATCTATTTCCAGTAATAATATAATTATTTTGCGATGAAACACAATTGCAAAACTTTTCTTTTTGCATTATTTCATTTGATAATACAACATTACTAACATTGCGCTTTTTTAAAATTTTATTTACTTTTTTTCCATATTTTAATTCATTTTTTTCTGTTAAATGGGGAATTGCAATTTCTAATTCATTAAGTTTTTCATCTATTTGTATCGAATGAAACAACTTTCTTTTTCTACACATAACAATAGCATAAGATGTCATAGTTAATACCTCCTATCTTGTACATCTTATGCTATGATAAATATTTATATTACTCAAAAAAGTTTTCAGTTTTCATTTATTTGTTCCCAGAAATCTTCTGTTTCAAATCCCCAACGCCAATAAGCAGCACCTGCTAAATCATATTTTTCTATAAGTGATAATTTTTCATTAGCTGATCTTTCATCTTCCACCCACAACATATATGTTGTATTACCAGATTTATATTCAACGTAATATTGTCCTTCTTCTTCTAAGAAATCAGCTCCTCTTTCTAACTGCTTTTTTGCTTCTTGCATAGATATAGCTGTACTACTTACTCTTTCATTTGCAATTTTCCACAATCTAGAATAAAGTGGAATGCCTAAAATAATTTTATTCGAATTAATTTTATCTCTATCAATCATCTTATTTAAATTTGTTTCCACCCAATTTAATTCAGCAGTACTGCCCGGTACTTTACTACTAGCACTATATTGATCATATGCCATTAATACTAAATAATCTACAGCATCTGCTAATTCATATCGATTATAGCAAAGCGACCATGTATCACTACCATCTGGAACTGTTACATCAACAGAAGCAACTAAATTATTCTTACGTAATGTTGCAGAAAGTTCTCTAATAAATTGTGAAAATTCTCCTGCGTCTTCTTTCTTCATATTTTCAAAATCCACATTAATACCGTCGATATTATATGATTTACAAATTTCAATTAGTCTACTAATTATTCTTTCTCTAGTTTTCATATCTGTTACAACTGTAGAAGTATTAGCAATGCCAATACCATCATTTTTAAAAGTAGCCCATATTTTATAACCATTATTATGTGCCCATTCAATATAATCTTCACTAATTGTTGTTTTTAAATCGCCACCTGTATTTTTCAAATATATCCATGTAGGTGAAACTACATCAATCTGGTCTATCTTTTTCTGAGATGTTCTGTTTGGTGTAAAATTTTCTGCATATTCCCAAATCAAATTTACTTTTGGTGTTGGAATTTCTATCTTAGGAAGACTTCCAGCTACATTTTCCGCAACAATATCATTCATTTTAGCATATCCTAAATCGCCCACACCTGTTCTAACTAATACCCAACTCGGATTATCTTTATATTCAAATACATCTATAATATCACCAGGATTACAAGTTGTTACAATTTTACTAAAATTCTTTTTATAAGCATGTACCTTTAGCTTTTTGCCTAAAGTTGTAGTAATCTTATCCGCATCCTCTGTTGTAATCACTACCTTATCATCATATTCAACAGTAATATTATATACATCTTTTAAATCTTCAATTGGAATATATATTTCTCCATCAATTCTCTGAGCTGGAACTTCTATATCAACATTTTCATCACCTATTTGTATATTTTTTTCTCCTAATTTAAGCTTAGCAACTTGTGTTTCTGTAGTTGTAATTATGGTGTCATACTTTTCATCATAATATAGCCACTTATCAAAATATATATCTACTGTATCTTGTGATAACATTATCTTTCCATCTATCAAAATCGCTTTTTGTGGAATCTTTTTTGTAATTTCTCGCTCATTAAAAATTACACGTACTTCTCCTTCTTCATAAGTTTCCTCTATATAATAATATGGTGCGATATAACAAATAAAACAAGCTATCAATATAAAAATAGTAATAGCAACAAATTTTTTCATAATTATTCTCATCCTTTCGTAAAAGTGCAAACTATACATCTAACAATTAAAATTATTCTCATATATTATCATACAAAAAAACATGTTGAAAATCAATAAATTTTGTCAAAATATCTTTCTTTTTTGCTTTTAATATTGTATAATAAATTTGTATGTTTATCCTAGAAGAAAGGAGTTTATGTTATGGAAGCATGGATTATATGGCTTATCCTAGCTGGTTTTTTCTTTATTTTAGAAATTGCAACAGAAGGATTTCTCGTCTTTTGGTTTGGTATTGGTGCCGTTGCAGCAATTGGTGTTAGTTTCTTAACTGATAATTTCTTAATACAACTTGCTACATT
>CANQLS010000113.1 GCA_947624765.1 uncultured Clostridia bacterium | reverse complement strand
AGGATATGATATTTCTGTAATTCCTTTGTGGCTTGCATTAACCGCTGTTGTATTTGCTATTGCAATCGGTATTTTGTCAGGTTTCTTCCCTGCAAAGAGGGCTACGAAGATTAGGGCTCTTGAGGCTATGCGTTCTGCCGAGTAATTTCCGGTTGGAAAATAATTGGGCAATTTCGTTGTTGGACTGCACTTCGGGAATCCTCAACGTACCATCTGTACGCCTCCGGTTCCCTCGTTCGTCCGCCTAGAACTTGCCTCAATTCTTTCCCAACCTAGTTTAAGCAAAAATTTTATGGGGTTGGAAAATAAGGAGCAGTTTCGTTGTTGGACTTCGCTTCGGGTATCCTCAATGCAAGAAATTGTTGATTAATTAACGGGCGCGCCCGTAGGGGCGGTCATTGGCCGCCCGAAAATTTGAAAGAAGATTATGCTATGTTAGAATGTTGTAATTTGTGTGCTTTTCAATGTCATGTAAATAGAAATGAAACGCTTCGGAAAATGTAAATGTGGCGTACTTCCAAAACTTGCATTGGCTTCTCTCCATCATTGGGAGGAGCCTTGTATTAGTGGTGAGAATGGCTCAGGAACTGTTTTCTTCTCTCGGATGTAATTTTTCATGTATCTTTTGTCAAAATTATAAAATAAGCCAATCTAATTTTGGAAAAGAAGTTTCAATAGAAAGACTTGCAGAAATTTTTTTAGAATTACAAGATAAAAAAGCTCATAATATTAATTTAGTTTCCCCTACTCCATACGTTTTACAAATTATTAAAGCTTTAGATATTGCAAAAAATAATGGTCTTAAAATTCCAATTGTTTATAATACAAATTCTTATGAAACTATAGAAACAATTCAAAAATTAAAAGGATATGTTGATATTTATTTACCAGATTTAAAATATTTTGATGATGATGTCGCTATTTCTTTTTCTAGTGCGCCACATTACTTTGATGTAGCTTCAAAAGCAATTTTAGAAATGCAAAAACAAGTTGGAGATAATGTTTTTGATAAAAATGGAATTTTGCAAAAAGGTATAATAATTAGGCACCTAATTTTACCTAATCATATTTTACAAACAAAGAAAATATTAAATTGGATAAAACAAAATATGCCAACGAACACTTATATCAGTGTTATGGCACAATATTTTCCAACTTATCTAGCAAAAGAAAATCCATTACTCAATAGAAAAATCTCTAAAAAAGAATATGAAATGGTTTTACATTTACTAGAAGATTTTGAAAATGGCTATGTACAAGAATTATCTGACTGTGAAGAAGAATATGTACCTGAATTCAACTTAAATGGGCTTTAAAACATTAATGAATAGGAAATAATTATGTATTAATTCACAAATTAATTATTCACTATTCACTAATTCTCATTAATTGTACCATTTTTCTTTTTGTGCTAATTTTTTGCCTTGCTTTAATTGGTTTTGAAGTTTTTCTTCCTCACTTAGTAAAAATTTATATGTTTTACTTTCTTCTTCATATACTTTCTGCTTACTAATTAACAATTGTGCATTTGTACTCATATCGTACCCTGGCTGTAATTGATAACGATTTAATTTTCTTTGCAATTTATTTGTATATCCGCTGTCATAAATTTCTTTATAAATATTTTCTAGCTCATGTAGCGTTTCCAATTCTTTTTCATACTCATCAACTATATGTACTTGCTCGGCTAACTTAGAAGATGTTTCATCTAATAAATATATAATCAAATAATATAAAAACTTAGCACACATCCTATTATTCTCAACTTCTTGCAACATTATTGCAATAGTATCACTATTACTCATTTTGTCTTTATATTGTCTTTTTCTAGAAAGTGCATCATAGACATCAGCCACCTTAATTAATGAAGCTTCATAAGGAATATCATTTCCTTTCAACCCATCCGGATATCCGCTTCCGTCAAAACTTTCATGATGTGCTCTAACAATAGGCGCTAAATCCTTAAATTCAGGATAATTCATGCATAAGTCATAACCTAATGTTGTATGTGTTTTCATAACTTCATATTCTTCCTGCGTCAATTTTTCATTTTTTTGCAAAATTTCTGAAGGAATAAAAACTTTTCCTACATCATGTAAATATGCACATAAAACGCATCTCTTTAACATTTCATATGGCATTTTCATTTCCGTACAAATCTTAGTTGTTATATCTACTACTCCTTGTACATGTGCATCTGTAAAAATATCAAGTCCACCTAAAACACTAATTTCTGCCTTAATTTCGTTTGATAATTCATTAAAATTAATTTTAGCACTAGCAAGAATATCATTTTTTTTCACAAGTTGCTCCTCCTTTTATCTTGAACCCTCTACAAATCTTCATAGCTTCCATTTGTTAAGTGAAAACAATTCCACCTTGTTGATGTCTTTAATATTAATTCATATTCTCTTTCATCGTCAAATCCATCTAAATGTGAAATATAGTATTGAAGTTCCTGATTTAACTTTTGGATTTCTTCTTCTGTATTAAAATATCTAGGACTAACTACCTCTACAAAGATAATATTTTTCTCATATCTTTTATAATCATCAATTAATTTCCTAATCTTT
This sequence comes from uncultured Clostridia bacterium, assembly GCA_947624765.1. Classification (GTDB taxonomy): domain Bacteria; phylum Bacillota; class Clostridia; order TANB77; family UBA1234; genus RGIG4465. Next base: position 2,645 of record CANQLS010000113.1, on the reverse strand, counting down.
TCAAATATTTTATTTTTTATCTCAATAATATATTCTTTTAAAGTAATAGTAGATTCCTTGGCTGGCATTATAACAATACCTCCACGAATCTGAAAAGTAACAATCCTGCTTTGAAATTTTCTATATTCATCGTAAGCTTGTACTTCCTTTTTTCTTGCCTTAAAAGCTTTTACTTCTTCCGCAACTCTTTCTGCAATCCAATCATTTCCAACATATATTTTAGTTATTTCAATACCTGTTTTTTCGCCATTTTTAGAAAGTATAAAATCCGGACTTTCTGCTTTTTGTATATATCCTGACTTAATTTTTAATTTACTAAGTAATTCGAAAAGTGATACAAATTCACGTGTTTCTTTTGACAAATTTCTATCCTTTTTCAATTCATTATTAATCGTTACATTCCACCTTCGTGTTTCATCCTTTGTTGTATTTCCTTTACGAACACGAAGTGTATAAGTATTTAATGTTAAAACTTTATTATCAAAATAAATTTTTTGATATGCATCTTCTATTTTGCCTTCACTTTTATACATTGCAATTATATCATCAATTGAATTCATATTCTCTCCTCTTCCATCATTCTTTTTTTATTATAATATATTATTTTTTAAAAATCTAGTATTTCTATTTCTTCTTTTGATATTATACAAAAATAGTGAATAATTACTGTAATAGTTAGTTATAAACTAAAATACACGTAATTATTCACTATACACTTTTCCCAATTCATTATTCATGTAAGTTCATTAATCATTAACCAATACTGGATATCCTCTTGCACCTATCGTCCACCTTTTCCAATTTGTTGTAGTATCTGCATTTTTTACAATATAATCATTTAACTTCTCAATAACGTCATTGACTTCTTCCATATTAAATGAAGTTGCATCTGAAGCATTTAACTCCGCATTGTTTTGCTGTAAATAATAACTATTCGTAAATATTACATTTGCTCCACGTTTACAAGATATATCAAACTCACGATTCTTATCCCTTCCAATAATTTTGCCAACATTACAACAGTTAGATATATTCTTGATACCTTCTGCCCAATCTGCCCCTAATATCCCACTTGCATAATTAGCAGATATAATATCACCTGCATTATAACAATTTTCTACATATAGCGTTCCACCACCTCTAAACTCTCCAATTATACCGCCTGCTCCCATACAACCAACGCTTACCGGATCTGATTTATTGATAATGGTTCCCTCATTATAGCAATTAAGTATATTCATATCTCCTCCAGAACCACCTACTATACCACCAACACCTTCATAATCACCTGCTAACGTTCCTGTAACATTACATTTATTATAACAATTTTCAAAAGTACCGTGGACCGTATGACAAAAATGCTCCTGCACTTCCTAATAATGATATTATCTTTCCAGTAAGACCTAAATTTCTCACTGTTAAACTAGGATAAGGCCAAGCATTATCGAATAAACCAGCTTCCTTAGGATTGCAAATATATATATTTCTTATTTCATTCTTCTTTCCATCTAATGTTCCACCAAAATTATATATAGGCGTGAAACCTATACATCCTTCATTTGTTTTAGTTAATTCAGTTTTTATATCTTCCAATGTGCTATCTGTATTTAAGTCGCCATATTTATCACTTGTATATTCATTATATGAAAAGATAGAATTAAAATCTAAGGTTCTAGTTAATTCTATATACTTATTATTAAATCCATCCTTTTTCAATCCTAATTCCTCATTACCTCCATTTGTCATTATCGAAAATGCCACTAAGTCTTCGATGCAATTGATTTGATATGGCTTATCTTTACTTCCATCATACTCACCACCTTTACTCAAATCTCCTGCATATTCATCATCTATTTTTTCTATTGGTCCTTCTATTAATCCATCTTTATCTACAAGATAATATCTTTCAGTTTTTTTAAATTGTACTGCTAAATTATCACTGTCAGCAAATACATACGTTTCATCCACTCCAGTAATGTTACCTAATGCCTTGCCTAATGTTTCTTCATTAAAGTTATTAATTTCTCTCTTAGCTTGTGCTATAGCAGTACTAACTATTTCTTTTTCATTCGATATTTCTTGTAATATCTTAGCTTCTCTTGCTTTTTCTATTACTCCATTTACACCAAAGATTGTAATCACTGCTAAAATTATTATTACTATTATTGTTATAATCAACGCTATTAATGAAATTCCTTTTTTCATGTGGTTTCTCCTTCCTATGGCGGCCAATAGCCGCCGCTACACGTTTTCTCATTATTTTTCAACAGACAGCAAAAAGCCATAGAAAACTAACGAATGTGAAAGGGAAATAGTAATAATTAGCCACTGAACTATAATCGGTACCAATTATTTACTATTCACCATTAACTATTCATTATTCTCTATGGTTTTAGAGTTTATTCTGAATTATTAATTTTAATTAAAACAAATGTGTGTGTGTGTGTGTGTAGAGTCTCAACGGTTTCAGCGTTTCTTGTTTTCATTATTTCACTTCTCCTCAATGTTTTTTATGAAATTATTATATCAATAATGATTTAAAATAGCAAGTGGCAGAAAAAATTTCATGTTTTTTTCATGTTTTTAGCATACAAAGTTCATTTATATATTATAATATTGTACGTAAAGGAGGAGTTTATATGTCA
>CANQLS010000112.1 GCA_947624765.1 uncultured Clostridia bacterium | reverse complement strand
GAAATTGAAGGACTATCAATGGGAAGCGGTAGATTTTTAACAGCTACAGATGTTGAGCAAAATGAAAAAGTAGCTGTAATTGGAACTGCAGTACAAAACAAGGTTTTTGATGGTGACGATGCTTTAGGAGAGTATTTAAAAATTAATGGAACAAAATTTTTAATAGTAGGTGTACTTACTTCATCTATGAATGGTGTTGAAGGAACGAATGATGATATGGTAATTATACCTATTACGGTTGCACAAAGAACGTTGAAGATTACTACTGTTACAATGTTCCTTGCAAATGCTAGTTCTGGAGATACCGTAGATTTAGCAACTCAGAAAATAAAAGATTATTTATTCAATATTTATCGCGATGATGATAGTTATGTTGTATTTACTCAAGAGATGATGCTATCTTTATTGGGAAATGTTAGTTCAATTATGATGCTAATTTTGGGAAGTATTGCAACTATTTCATTAGTAGTTGGTGGAATTGGTATTATGAATATTATGTTAGTTTCTGTTTCTGAAAGAACACGTGAAATTGGCATAAGAAAAGCTATTGGCGCAAAGAAAAAAGATATTATGGTTCAATTTTTAATTGAAAGCTTGCTATTAACTGGAATTGGTGGTGTTATAGGAATACTTTTGGGAATGTTTATTATAAAATATATTATTGGTTCGATTAATTTAATAGAACCAGTTTATTCAATACCATGGATTATTGCTGCTTTTTCTATTTCTTTAGTTATAGGCGTAACGTTTGGTATATTCCCAGCACATAAAGCCGCTAAATTAAATCCTATTGAAGCTTTGAGAAATGAGTAATACTTACTCTTGATAATTAACCATTTATGTAGTATAATTTGTGCTATATTTATGGAAAGAAGGAAAGATATATGTCATATCCATTTAAAGAAATAGAAACGAAATGGCAGAAGTATTGGGAAGAAAATAAGACTTTTAAAACAGATGTGTGGGATTTTTCAAAGCCTAAATTTTATGCTTTAGATATGTTCCCTTATCCATCTGGAGTTGGACTACATGCAGGACACCCAGAGGGATATACGGCAACAGATATTGTTTCTCGTATGAAGAGAATGCAAGGCTATAATGTATTGCACCCAATGGGCTTTGATTCATTCGGATTGCCTGCTGAACAATATGCGATTGATACTGGTAATCACCCAAATACTTTTACAATGAAAAATATTGATACATTTAAAACACAATTAAAAAAATTGGGTTTTGATTTTGATTGGGAAAGAGAAATCGCAACGAGCAATCCAGATTTTTATCATTGGACACAATGGATTTTTAAGAGAATGGTAGAAGATGGAATTGCTAGATGTGTAGATATGCCAGTTAATTGGTGTGAAGAATTGGGAACAGTGCTTGCAAATGATGAAGTAATTGATGGCAAAAGTGAAAGAGGAGGATATCCTGTTGTTCGTAAAAATATGAAACAATGGATTATAGATATTCCTAAGTATGCAGAAAGATTACTTGAAGGTTTGAATGAAATAGATTGGCCGGAATCTACAAAGGAGATTCAACGAAATTGGATTGGCAAAAGTATTGGCGCAGAAGTAAAATTTAAAGTTGCAGACACAGACAAAGAATTTGTGGTATTTACTACAAGATGTGATACTCTATTTGGTGCAACATATTGCGTTTTATCTCCTGAACATCCTTTAATTGATGAAATTACAACTCCAGAACAAAAAGCAGAAGTTCAAAAATATAAAGAGTTTTGCGCACAAAAATCTGATTTGGAAAGAACAGAATTAAACAAAGAAAAAACGGGTGTATTTACTGGTGCATATGCGATTAACCCTGTAAATAATACAAAAATTCCAATATGGATTAGTGATTATGTTTTAGTAACTTATGGAACTGGTGCGATTATGGCAGTTCCAGCTCATGATGAAAGAGATTATGAATTTGCTAAAAAATTCAATCTAGAAATTATTCCTGTAATTGAAGGCGGAAATGTAGAAAAAGAAGCATATACAGGAGATGGCGTTCATATTCATTCTGGATTTTTAGATGGGCTAAACAAACAAGAAGCTATTGATAAAATGTTAGAATGGTTAGTGGAAAATAAATTAGGGGAAAAGAAAGTTAATTATCGTATTCGTGAATGGATTTTTGCTAGACAAAGATATTGGGGCGAGCCAATGCCAATTGTACATATGGAAGATGGCAGTGTTGTTTGCTTGAAAGATGAAGAACTTCCGTTGGTTTTACCAGATTTACAAGATTATAAAAGTCATGGTGGTTCAGCGCCTCTTTCTAATGCAAAAGATTGGGTTGACGTTACCATAGATGGTAAAAAAGGAAAAAGAGAAACAAGCACAATGCCAGGCAGTGCAGGTTCAAGCTGGTATTTCTTAAGATATATTGATCCTAAAAATGATAAAGAATTTTGCAATCAAGAATTAATGAAACATTGGTTACCAGTAGATTTATATGTTGGTGGACCAGAGCATGCTGTGGGACATTTATTATATTCTAGAATGTGGACTAACTATTTATTTGATAAAGGGTTAGTGCCAGTAAAAGAACCTTTTAAGAAGTTAGTACATCAAGGTATGATTTTAGGTGCTAATGGTATTAAGATGGGAAAGAGATACCCTAAATATTGTGTTAATCCATTAGATGTTATTAATCAATATGGTGCCGATACTTTACGTCTTTATGAAATGTTTATGGGACCTTTAGATGCAGATAAACCTTGGAATGACAGGGGCGTTGAAGGTGCTCATAAATTCTTAGATAGAGTATATAGACTTTACGAAAGTGGAAAAATTGTTGACAATGGAAATTCTAATTTGGAAAAGGTTTATCATCAAACAGTTAAAAAAGTTACTGAGGATTATGAAAAATTATCATTTAATACAGCTATTAGCCAAATGATGATTTTTGTAAATGCAGTATATAAAGAAGAGGAATTTCCAAGAGAATATGCAGAAGGATTCGTGAAACTATTGAATCCAGTTTGTCCATTTATGACAGAAGAATTATGGGCAATGCTTGGACATAATAATACAATTGCTTTTGAAAAATGGCCAGAATATGATGAAACTAAGATGGTTGAAAACGAAATCGAAATACCTGTTCAAGTTAATGGAAAACTTCGTGGAAAAGTTTTAGTTTCAAAAGAAGCATCACAAGAGGAAGTAAAAGCTAAGGTTATGGGAAATGAAGATGTTAAGAAATTCACAGAAGGTAAGGAAATTGTGAAAGAAATATACGTTCCTGGTAGAATGTATACTGTAGTAGTAAAGTAGAATTAAAATAGAGAGAATGGACTATTCATATGCGAAACGGCCTTTGGTATTAACCAGAGGCCGTTTTTTCTTCACTCAGCAGTCTGAATACTGCGGAAGAGTGAGTGAATGTAATAATCGAATACTGTTTCAAAATGAAACAATATTCACCCTCCTTCACCCGCTTAAGGAACAGTTCTTCATCTGCTTCAGGAAAATCCATTAGCAGAGTGCGTTGCCCATCTTCGGACAGCTTTCCCATTGCGTTGACGATGTCAACATGCTTCTGCTCTACAAGCGAAAAGCAATGTTGGGCTAACCGGATAGATTCATCCACGAATTCGATTTTCATAATGTTTCCCTCCAAAAAAATTTTTCGAAATCATATTAACATAAATATAAAATTATGTCAATATGATTTCGCAATTTTTCAAAGTTATGCCTGGCGAACAGTGTAGCGGCGGCCAGTGGCCGCCATTACAAAGGCACAGACGCAATTTTTGAGATTTATTTAGGATAAAACCATTATCTAGTAATTTAAAGAAATTTGTCAGGAAATTCAAAAATTTATTATTGTTCATCTTGTCAAATTGTAAAATGTGCGATATAATGTTCGCATAGATGAAGGAAATAGCAGAGCGGTTAGCCCCTGAAGTATAAATTACATTAATTTATTGCATCGAAAGGGGGGATAGTATGGTACATAACAGTCTTATTGAATTATTCATAGAAGTTGTATTCATAGCTATTGCTTTAAAAAGGTTACTTTTTAAACGAAAAAAATAATCACTCTGTTTTAGCGGACAAGTGATTATTTTTTAAATATTCACGAGGCTAACCGTTTATGCGGTTTTCCTTTATCTATTTATATTTTAGTATATTTTATAAAAAAAGTCAATGAAAATCGAGCATGGATATATGAAAATCGAGCATGGATATATGAAAGAATATAAAATTTTCTTTTATATAATTTATGCTCTTTTTCTTAATTATAGCCATTTTCAAATATGTTGCATTTTTTGTGTTTTTAATATATAATGTGGACAAGGTTGTTGGAAAGGAGGAGGAAAATGGTTCATTTACTTTTGTGTGGAAATATAAAAGTATTTGATGGAGCACTTTCTGAATTAATATCAATCACAAATAAGACTAAGGAAACGATTCGTTGCTATATTTTTACTATGGATGTTTCAAGAATTAAGCCAGAATATAAATGTATTACTGATGAACAAGTATCCTTTTTAAATAAGGTTGTAAAATCAAAAAAGGTAGAAAATGAAGTTGTTAAGATAGATGTTACAGATTTATATGAAAAAGAATTTGGAAATTGTCAGAATGAAGATGCTTATTGTACGCCATATACATTATTAAGACTTTTGGCAGATTTAATTCCTGATATTCCTGATAAAATTTTGTATTTGGATATAGATATGATGGCAGGCGATGATATTTCTAAATTATACAATATTGATATATCTAATTATGAGTATGCAGCGGTTAAAGAAAAATATGGCTCTAAGATTATTAGTACAGATTACATTAATGCTGGTATGCTTTTAATGAATATGAAAATGATAAAAGAAACGCATCTTTTAGAAAAGGCAAGGAATTTAATTAAAACTAAGAAGATGTTATTTGCCGATCAAGATGCGATTTATAGATGTACTACCAAAAAGTTGATACTTCCAAAGATTTATAACGATCAATCAAAATTTAACAGAAGGGGTACTGTAATTTGCCATTTTTCTAAAAGATTATTGCTATTTCCGTATCCACGCATTGAAAATTTTAAACAATGGCAAGTGGAAGAAGTGCATAGTGTACTTCATTGTCATTCGTTTGATAAAGATTTAGAAGAGTATTTAGAACTAAAAAAGCAATTTGAAAATCAAAATGAAAGGAAAAGTTTGCATGAAGAAAGAATTAAATAAAATACCAATATTTTTTGCAGTAGACGATAGATATATTCCGTTTTTAGCG
>CANQLS010000111.1 GCA_947624765.1 uncultured Clostridia bacterium | reverse complement strand
TTGCTTTCGGTGTTCTATTTCAGGACACCCTCAAAAATAAAAAATAAAGATAAATTTTATACACCGAAAAATGCAAGTAATCAATAAAAATTCGGCGTAAAAATCATAAAATTGCGCAACATTATGACGAAAAGCATAAGAAAACTATAAAAATTCGGCATAATTCATTTGACAAATATGAAAATTTCTAATATAATAATTTATAGGAGGAGGATTGAAAAATGGAGATAAAACGAGATCATTATTTAAATGAATTAATAAGCAGAGAAAATAATGGGCTTATAAAAATAATAACAGGCTTAAGAAGAGCAGGCAAATCTTATTTGCTATTTAATATATTTTATAGATATTTACTCGATAAGGGAATAGATAAATCACATATTATAGATGTTGCATTAGATGATAGAACAAATAAAGAATTAAGAAATCCGGATAATATGTTGAAATATGTTAAAGAAAAAATTATTGATGAAAATCAATATTATATTCTAATTGATGAAGTTCAATTAATGAGCGAATTTGAAGATGTTTTAAATAGTTTGATGCATATTAAAAATGCTGATGTTTATGTTACTGGAAGTAATTCTAAATTTTTATCGACGGATGTAATAACAGAATTTAGAGGAAGAGGAGATGAAGTACATATTTATCCGTTAAGTTTTAAAGAATTTGTTTCAGCATATAAAGGTACAATATATCAAGCTTGGGATGATTACTATAATTATGGAGGTATGCCTTTTATCTTGAGTTGTGATACGAAAAAGAAGAAAGAAGACTATGTAAAATCGCTTTTTGAAAAAGTATATATTTCAGATATACTTGAAAGGCATAGCAAAATAAAAAATAGAGAAGAAATAGATGAATTATTAGATATATTATCATCTTCTGTGGGTTCTCTTACTAATCCTTTAAAATTAGCTAATACTTTTAAAAGCGAAAAGAATAAAAATATAAGTGATAAAACTATAAGTAGATATATTAATTATTTTGAAGATTCATTTTTAATTAGTAAAGTTAAAAGATATGATATAAAAGGAAAAAGATATATAAATGCACCTCAGAAATATTATTTTGAAGATATTGGCTTGAGAAATGCAAGATTAAATTTTAGGCAAACTGAGGAAAGTCATATAATGGAAAATATTATTTATAATGAATTGAAAATACGTGGATATAACGTTGATGTTGGAGTTGTAGAGTCTTATGACAATAGTGCTATAAAAAAATACGAAATTGATTTTATTGCAACGCAAGGAGATAATAAATATTATATTCAATCAGTGCTTGATATGAATAATGAAGAAAAATCAAAGCAAGAAAAAAGGTCGTTATTAAATGTGAATGATGTATTTAAAAAAATAATTATTGTAAAAGATGATGTGAAGCCAAGAAGAGATGAAAATGGAATAATTATAATCGGATTATTTAATTTTTTGTTAGATGAAAATAGTTTAAATTTATAAAAGTATTTGTAAAAATATAATCAGTGGCATTAAAGTCGTTATCTAGCAATATTTTAATAATTTGCATTGACAACGAAAATTAAGTTATATAAAATAAATTTATCATAAAATAATGTATATGTTTATTATCAAACATGGAAAGGAATAAAAAATGAACAACCCTGAAACCGTTGCGGTTCTACACACACACACACACACACACATTTGTTTTAATTAAAATTAATAATTCAGAATAAAACTTATTAAAAACGTAATGAATAATGAATAGAGAATGGTGAATAATTGGCACAGACGATAGTTTGGCAACTAATTATAAAAATATCATTTGCTATTTATTGTTTGTTACGTTTTTGTCGTTTATTTGAAAATTGTGAAAAACGTGTAGCGGCGGCCAGTGGCCGCCATAAAAAATATCGATAATTGCTTTGGAAAGAGGAAATGGGAAAAAGAGACATGAAACAAAAAGGAATTTCATTGATAGCACTTATTATAACAATAATAGTGATAATAATTTTAGCCGTGATTACGATTTTTGGCGTGAATGGAGTAATTGAAAAAGCAAGAGAAGCGAAGATAGCACAAGAGATAGCAACAGAAAAAGAATGGGTAAGTGCGGCTACGGTACAAGCCAAAAGAGAAATAAATAGTTTTAATGAAGAAACATTAGAAAAGGCATTGGACAATGTAGTTGGCATAGAACAAACAACGGTTTTTGCTGATAGTGATAAGTTAGCTGTGCAATTTCAAACCAGTGAAAGATATTATCTTGTAGACAAAGATGGCGTTATTGAAGGACCAATCGAAAAAATAGTAGATGAATATGCCGGAGATATTACGAAGAATGGAAAGTATGATGGAAGCGAAGAAAAACCATATCAAATTAATTGTATCGAAGATTTAGTAGCATTTTCAATCATGACAAATGATGGAAATGAAGAATTAGGATTGGCAAACACTACTCTTAAAGGAAAATATATAGAATTAGTAAGGACATTAGACTTTAAATCAATATTATCATATAACGATTATACTACTGAAAAATATGGAGATTTTAATAAAGATACGTTAGTTGAAGATATTAAAACAGAATTAACGAAAACAGAAGAAGGTTGTATAGGTTTTAGACCTATATATAATTTTGGTGGAACATTAGATGGAAATAAAAATGAAATTAGAAATATATATATTTATAACACTAAGGAGGCTGGTTTGTTTATCAATGCTCATCCATATCCTGTGTTGACGGTGAAAAATCTGGGAATTACAGGAGATGTAATATCATTGGAACGTAGTGCTGGTGCTTTTTTGGCTTATGGCCCACGGTAATTTTGAAAACTGTTATAATAAATGTAATGTTTCTAGCTCTGTAGAATCTGCTTATCAAGGTGCTGGTGGAATCGTAGGAGGCTCGGGGGGAAACTTAAATATTATTAATTGTTATAATGAGGGTTCAATAAGTTATACAGGAAGTCTCACAATGACTACAGGTGCTGGAGGAATAATCGGAGAATTCAGAGGGGGTGGAACATTGAATGTAAGCAATTGTTATAACATAGGCAGAATTACCTCCTATCATGTGGCTGGTGGAATACTAGGAGGTGATTGGGCAGAGGGCACTAAAATCATATCAAATTGTGTGAATAATGGTGAAATAATAGCACCTGACAAAAATGGATATGATATAGCTCCTAAATTTGGTGGAGGTATCATTATATTTAATCATGATTATTATTTACAACAAAGTAATTCGGGATTAAATATATCTGATGCAACGGCATTTCAAAAAGAAGAAGCGAATGACGTGATTGAAGAACTAAACAAATATATTATTCAAAATGGAGATACAGCAGAAAATTGGAAATCATGGACAATAAATGAAGAGGGCTATCCAATATTGCTAAATGACTAGAAAGCAATAGAAGCATTGCTTAACAAGATATTGTTTTTGAAATTTTCTCTTGTCATGGAAAATAGAAATTGATACAATGATGGTAGAGATTCTGAAAACGAGGAGAGAAAAGGCAATGAGAAACGCTGAAACCGTTGCGGTTCTGCACACACACACACACACATTTGTTTTAATTAAAATTAATAATTCAGAATAAAACTTATTAAAAACGTAATGAATAATGAATAGAGAATGATGAATAATTGGCACAGACGATAGTTTGGCGACTAATTATAAAAATATCATTTGCTATTTATTGTTTGTTACGTTTTTGTCGTTTGTTTGAAAATTGTGAAAAACGTGTAGCGGTGGCCAGTGGCCGCCATAGAAGGGAGAAAAACACATGAAAAAAGGAATTTCATTGATAGCATTAATCATCACCATTATTGTCATTATTATATTAGCAGTGATTACAATTTTTGGCGTGAATGGCGTGATAGAGAAAGCAAGAGAAGCGAAGATAGCGCAAGAGATAGCAACAGAAAAGGAATGGGTGAGTGCAGCTACGGTACAAGCCAAAAGAGAAATAAATAGTTTTAATGAAGAAACATTAGAAAAGGCATTGGACAATGTAGTTGGCATAGAACAAACAACGGTTTTTGCAGACAGTGATAAATTTGCTGTGCAATTTCAAACCAGTGAAAGATATTATCTTGTAGACAAAGATGGCGTTATTGAAGGACCAATCGAAGAGATAGAAGATGAATATGCCGGAGATATTACGAAGAATGGAAAGTATGATGGAAGCGAAGAAAAACCATATCGAATTAACTGCATAGAGGATTTGGTGGCAGTTGCTATCATGTCGGATGAGGGAAATGCAGAGCTAGGCCTGGAGAAGAATACTTTTAATAAAAAGTATATAGAGCTAACGAAAACATTGGATTTTCAATCGATATTTTCGTATAACGATTATCAAACAGAGAAATATGGAGATTTGAATCAAGATACTATCATAGAAGATATTCGAACAGAATTAACGAAAAAAGAAGAAGGTTGTATCGGCTTTTTGCAAATAAAAAATTTCAATGGAACATTTGATGGTAAAGGCAATGCCATTCAAAATTTATATGAACACGCGGCAGACCATGGCGGATTATTTAGCCAATTGGGAGGTACTGTAAAAAAACTAGAAGTAATAGGAGAAATTGTATGTGAAGGAGATTATTGTGGGGGAATAGCAGGAATCAATGGTACAGTTTATGATTGCATAACAAGAGTTAATATCCAATCAACTGGAAATTATGTAGGGGGCTTAGTTGGGAGATATGGTACTATAAGCAATTGCGAAAATTATGGAAATATAAAAGGAAACACAGGCGTTGGTGGGATTATGGGAATTGATGGAACTATCACAGAAAGTAGAAATTATGGAAAAGTTTTTGGAGAAGGATATATAGGCGGATTAGCAGGGGAATGGAGTGTTATAGTAAATAGTGTCAATTATGGAGAAGTAGCCGGAGAAGGTTTGAATAGTACCGGTGGGATAGTAGGATATGGATGGCTAAAAATTATAAATTGTATTAATTATGGTGATGTAATAGTCCCAATGGACGGGAAATGTGCTGTAGGGGGAATTGTAGGACATGACCAAGGAGATACAAAAGAAAGAATTAATTGTTGCAATTTTGGAAAAATAACAGGAGGAAGTCTAACAGGAGGAATTGAGGGACAGTTTGCCCATATATATGAACCTTCTTATGGTAAAATTATTAATTGTTATTCTGTTGGAGAAATAGAATCTACCGGTAAAAAAGGAGGAGTTTTAGGCTCAAAAACGGGATATGGAACGCACTATATAGAAAATTGTTATTGGCCAGAAGAGTTTAACTTGTTGGTTGGTAACCATTCGGGAGG
>CANQLS010000110.1 GCA_947624765.1 uncultured Clostridia bacterium | reverse complement strand
TTAGGAAATGGCGATAGAGCATGGGAATATTTTCGTATTTTGAATCCTATTGAACATGCTCGTACTAAAGAGAGTGCCACACGTTATAAAGTAGAACCTTATGTTGTTGCGGCTGATGTATATACTAGTAATAATTTAATTGGGCGTGGTGGTTGGACTTGGTATACTGGCTCTAGTGCGTGGCTATATGTAGCAGGACTTAAATATATTTTAGGTTTTCAAAAGGCTGGAAATAATTTAAAAATTTCACCTGCTATTTTAAAAGAGTGGGAAAAGTTTGAGATTGATTATCAATATGAAGATAGCTTTTATCAAATAAAAGTAAAAAATCCAAATCAAAAAAATACTGGGATAAAAAGTCTTTATTTAGATAATAATTTAATTAGTAATAATGAAATTGAACTTGTAAATGATGGAAAAGCGCACGTAATAGAATTAGAAATGTGAGAAATAAATAATATGATACTTGCATTATTTTTTGGGTATTGATACAATAAAAGAAAATTGTATATTAAGATGAAGAGGGATAATAAAATGCAAGCTATTTTAGAGGGATTAAATGAAGAACAATTAGAGGCCGTTACGTATACTGACGGTCCTCTTTTAGTTATTGCAGGAGCAGGAAGTGGAAAGACACGTGTTTTAACTAATCGTATTGCTTATTTGATTGCAGAGCATGGAGTGAAGCCTTGGAATATTTTGGCTATTACTTTTACTAATAAAGCAGCAAAAGAAATGAAAGAAAGAATTGAAAAATTAATTGATGCTAAAGATATGTGGGTTGGTACTTTCCATGCAATGTGCGTTAGAATTTTGAGAAGAGAAATTGAAAAATTAGGATATGATAAAAATTTTTTAATTTTCGACACATCTGATGCTAAGTCTGTAGTAAAACAATGTATGAAAGAATTAAATTTAAGTGATAAATTATATAGTGATAAATTTTTGTTAGCAGAAATAAGTCGTGCTAAAAATGATATGATAGATGAAGTTGCTTACGCTAATATGTATGAAAATGATTTTAAACTTAGCAATGTTGCTAAAGTATATTCACTATATCAAGGTAAACTTAAGAAAGATAATGCATTAGATTTTGATGATATTATTAATTTAACAGTTCGCATTTTTAAAGAGAATGCAGATACTTTAGCATATTATCAAGATAAATTTAAATACATATTAGTTGATGAATATCAAGATACAAATAAAGTGCAAGATGTTTTGGTTTCATTGTTAGCTCAAAAACATCATAATATTTGTGTGGTTGGAGATGACCAGCAAAGTATCTATAAATTTAGAGGTGCAGACATTGCCAATATTTTAAATTTTGAAAAAGCTTTTCCAAATACCAAGATTATTAAATTGGAACAAAATTATCGTTCTACTAAAAAAATATTAGCACTTGCTAATGAAGTTATAAAACATAACATGGGGAATGTTAAGAAAAACTTATGGACGCAGAATGATGATGGAGAAAAGCCAAAATTCTTTAAGGCTCAAAATGAATATGATGAGGCTAATTATGTATTAGAACAAATTAATCATCTTAAGAGAGAAGAGTATTATAATTATTCAGATTTTACTATACTTTATCGTACAAATGCACAATCTCATGCTTTTGAAACTGTTTTTATGCGAGAGGGTATTCCATATAAAGTTGTTGGTGGTCAAAAGTTTTATGAGCGAAAAGAAATAAAAGATGTTATAGCATATTTAAGAGTTGTTGCAAATCCAAATGATGATGTTAGTTTGAGAAGAATTATTAATGAACCAAAACGAGGAATTGGTAAGACGACATTAGAACAAGTGGAAATGGTTGCTACTCAAAATAATATTTCGCTTTTTGCTGTTATAAAAGATATTGATAAATATATAGCTACAAGAGCTAATGCTACTTTAAAAGATTTTGCGAATTTTATTGAGAACATGCAAAAAGATACTGCTAGTATTGAGAATTTAACAAATAAAATTTTGCAAGAATCGGGATATATGGCAATGTTAGAAATGGAAAATACAACAGAAGCGGAAGGGAGAATTGAAAACATAGGTGTGCTTTTGAATGAAATTCATGAGTTTGAACAAGAAGAAGCGGAGAATACGTTGAATCATTATTTAGAGAATTTAGCTTTAGTAACAGATTTAGATTCAGTAGAAGATGACCAAAATTCAGTGCTTTTAATGACATTTCATACTGCAAAAGGCCTAGAGTTTCCGGTTGTTTTTATGGTTGGCATGGAAGATGGATTATTCCCAAGTTATCGTTCTATTGGAGAAGAATCAGAATTAGAGGAAGAGCGTAGACTTTGTTATGTTGGAATTACAAGGGCAAAACAACATTTGTTTTTAACGTGTGCTAATTCTAGAACATCATTTGGTAGTACTACTTATAATATGGTTTCTCGCTTTCTAACCGAAATACCTGAATCGTTCTTAGATGGAGAAGTTGCAAAGAAATCTTATTCATTTGAAACATATGAACTTCCTGAAGAAACTAAAATATCTTATACACCTAAAGCGACATTTCAATTTAGAACTGCGGAAAGCTTTTTACAACAAGTACAAGCATCAGATGATGTTGATTTATCACAATTCAAAATTGGTACATCTGTAGAACATAAAAAATTCGGAGCGGGAATAATTACTAAGACTGAACCTGAAGATGATGACTTAATTTTAGAAATACAGTTTGAAAAAGTTGGAATGAAAAGATTAATGGCTAAATATTCAAATATGAAAATATTAAATTGACACAAATGTTGGTGCGTGATACGATAAAAAAGAGGAGTGTGAAACGAATGAAAAAAAATGCAGGGGTTAGTATTATAGAAATAGTTATATCAATTATTATTCTTCTTATGATTGCTTTTTTGGCGATACTTGCATCAAAAGATTCTATTCCTAAAGCACAGTTAACAGAAGTGTATTCGGAAATGTGTGCCGTGAAGCAGGCTGTTGATACAATACAAACTAATTTAATTATGATTGATAATTATACTATACAGCAAGATGTACATTATGATGCTGTTTTAGAAAATGGAAATTATGTTATATATGGTTCTTTAGATGAAGAACATATTCCAAAGGCAGCTTCTAATTTGGGACTTGAAGATTTAAAAAGAAATTATGAGGTAAATTACGAAACTGGAGAAATAGCATTAGTAACACCTATTGACATTAAAGGAACTAGCATTAGAACAATTCAAGATGCAGAAGAATTATTAAATAGTAACACTATTTAAGTAGGAGGGATTATTTTGAGAAATGATAAGGGTATATCGTTACTTCAAGTATTAATTAGTATTATTATCATCATTATGATTTCAAGTTTTGCAATTTTATATTCTTCACATACTTCAACTGAAGCTAAGCTCGCTCGTCTATATTCAGAAATGAGTGCAGTTAAAGATGCATATAAAAATGCATTAATGCTTAATGAGTTAAATCCTGACGAATATTCATTAGAAACGTTATTTCCAGATAAGGTAACAAATGAATGGATTTCTGATAATTATGCTAGAATTGGTTTTTCATCTAAGCCATCTGAAGCAATTGGTTGGTATTTGATTACACCAGAAAATGCTGAGAATATAGAGCTAGAGAAAGTACAGGGAACTTATGTAATTGATAATACTAATGATTTAATTTATTTGCTTGACGGTTTTTCAAGAGAGGGACAAGAAGAAACTGTATATGAATATGAAGATATTTTGAAGCTTTATAAAGGAACGATAAAATAAATCAAATTTGGTTATTTTGAACTAAATTATTAGTTATATAAAAATTTTGCCATTTATGCTTTGATTTTCTCGATAAATCAGAGAATATATTCAAATTTTATATAAAAATCGAAGCTTTGATGAGAAAATTAAAGCAAAACTAAGAAAAACAACATTAAATTAGCCTTCAAAAAAATAAAAAGGGATAAATTCATTTGCCTTAAAAAATTTTTTATAGTAAAATATTACTTGTTCGAAGAAACAAATAAATTTAAAAAGGGGTTGACACTTTGCTGAGAATTTCTAATAAAGCCAAATTAGTAACAAATGTATTAATGAAAGTATTGGTTTCTATGCTACTAGGTGTTTCTTTGATGTTATCTTTATTATTATTAGTATATAAACCTGTTTATCATGTTACATATGCTTCTACAGATTTAGGATATGTTCAAAACAAAAATGCTTTAGAAAGAAGCATCGAAAATTATTTGCAATATGGTGATGGTGATAACGTTGGATATGTTATTTTGAGAGAATCGCCAGAATATACATTTGAACTTGCTAAAAAAGATTTAGAAACAAATGATAGTGACGTATATGCGTATATTAAAGATCAATGCGATGTTTATTACAAAGTATATGCCGTAGAATCAGATGAAGAAGAAGTATGTACAGTTGAAACATTGGCAATGGCGCAAGAAATTGTTGATGAAGCAAATGAAAAACAAGCTGATTATAAAAATCAAGCTAAATTAACTATTTGTGAAAAGTATGAAAAAGAATATGAAACAGTATCAGATGTTGAAGTTGCAGTTAATGACATCATTGCACCAATTAAGCAAAAGAATTTGGAGGTTACAAGAATTTATACTGCACCATCAACAGGAGTAGTTGTTTCTGCGGATATATTGGCTAACTTGAAAAGCATTAAAGAAGAATTAAATTTCACTCTACCATTAACAGATTATGTTATAACTTCTCGCTATGGATGGAGACAAAATGGAACAGAATTCCATACAGGTATTGACTATGCTGCACCACTTGGTACTCCAATTCATGCAGCAGAGGATGGAATAGTAACTTGTGCAAAATGGAGTGGAAATTATGGCTATCTAGTAAAAATACAACATACAGGTGGTTATGAAACATATTATGCACATTGTAGCAGATTTGCAGTTAGTGTAGGAGACGAAGTAAAACAAGGTGACATTGTTTCTTATGTAGGTAGTACAGGTAGATCTACTGGACCTCACGTACATTTAGAAATTAGATTAGACGGAAAACATATGAATCCACAAGACTTACTTTAATAATTAATTAATAGTGAATGGCGAAAAATGAATAGTGAATAGTTGCGTGTGCTTTGGTGTTTTGCCATCACGCAACTATTCACTATTTTCGTTATATCATCATGAATGTACAAAATAATTATTCACAAAGATTTTGATAAGTTCACTTAGACTTTAAAATTTTCTCTTGTTATTTTGTTTTGTTATTGATACAATTATCTCATAAAAAAGATTGAGGAGAAATGAAATATGCAAATGAAGAACGCTGA
>CANQLS010000109.1 GCA_947624765.1 uncultured Clostridia bacterium | reverse complement strand
TAATATTTTTACCTAACTTTCCAGCCATTTTCATCAAATTTCCTTTATTACTCATCACTTGTTTCATCGTATTTCGTGTCATATCATATTGTTTAACGCACATATTTACATATTGTACTGTAGTGCCAGCACCATTCGCAATACGAATTCTACGTTTAGCATTTAAAATACTTGGATCATTTCTTTCTGCCATTGTCATTGATTGAATAATAGCTTCAGTTCTTTTGAATTCTTTTTCTGCTTTTTCTTCTTGCTCTTCCGTCATTGTGCCTAATCCTAATTTATTAATAATGGAACGCATTGAACCCATTTTTTTAACTTGTTTTAATTGGTTTAAATAATCGTCCATTGTAAATTCCTGTTTTCGTAATTTCTTCTCTAATTTTTCTGCTTCTTTCTCATCAAATGCTTTTTCAGCATCTTCAATTAAAGAAAGAACATCTCCCATGCCTAAAATTCTTCGAGCCATTTTGTCTGGTACAAACATTTCAATATCATTCATTTTTTCGCCAACACCGGCAAACTTAATTGGTTTTCCGGTAATAGCCTTAACTGAAAGTGCTGCACCACCTCTTGTATCACCATCTAATTTCGTAAGTACTACGCCATCAATTTCTAACTGTTCGTTGAAGCTTTGAGCTACATTTACTGCATCTTGACCAGTCATAGAGTCTACTACTAATAGAATTTCGTTAGGTTTTACAAATGCTTTCAAATTCTTCAATTCGTCCATTAACGCTTCATCAATATGCAAGCGTCCAGCCGTATCAATTAAAATAATATCATTTAACTTAGAATTGGCTTCTCTTAATGCTTCTCTCGCAATTTGCAAAACATCTTTCGTTGTTTCATTCGCATAAACTGGTATATCTAATTGCTTTCCTAAAACTTGTAATTGTTGAATAGCTGCCGGTCTATATACATCACAAGCCACCATAAGAGGTTTCTTACCTTGCTTACGAAGCATATTAGCAAGCTTTCCTACCATAGTTGTTTTACCAGAACCTTGTAATCCTACTAACATAATAATTGTAGGAGGATTTGGAGAAATATTAAGTTTTTCCTCTTTAGAACCTAACAATTCTACCAATTCTTCATGTACGATTTTCACCACTTGTTGACCTGGTGTTAAACTCTTTAACACGTCTTGCCCCATAGCTTTTTCTGCAATTCTATTTGTGAAATCTTTTACAATTTTATAGTTAACATCAGCTTCTAAAAGTGCTAACTTAACTTCTCGTGTAATTTCCTTTACATCATTTTCCGTTATTCTAGCTTTACCTTTTAAATTATTAATTATATTTTGAAACTTACTTGTTAAGCCTTCAAACGCCATTTTTTCACCTCATCTATTTACAAACATCTTTTCAATTTTTCTTTTATTTCTTGATTGGTCGTCATCTTCATAATCTCTTCAATTAACTCTTGACGCTCCAATTTTTGTTTTAAAATTTGTAATTTTTCTTCATAGTCAAATAATTTATTTTCTGCATCAATTAAATTTTTGTGAACGCCTTGCCTCGTAATGCCTAATTCCTCTGCAATTTCACTTAAAGATAAATTATCATTATAATAAAGGTCAATCATATCCCTTTGCTTTTCTGTTAGCAATTTTTCGTAGATTTCTAATAGCATACTAACATGAATACTTTTATCCATCTAATTGCCTCCTATCTGTAAACCTTAATTAGTTTACATCTGTTTCTCAAATTTGTCAAGTAAAAATTCAAATTTTGTTGTTCCGTAAGGTAATATGTGATATATTAGAAACAGAAAAATAATTTAAAAGAGGGGGAATTATTATTGAAAAACCGTGTTTTTAGAGTTTTAATGGGAATGTTTATCTTTTTAGTAGTATGCGTTTCAATAACGACAATACTAATTCTCAATGAAAGAGCTGCGCAACGAGAAAACGAAAATCATATTCCTGCCGTAACTCTTTTGGGAACTTATGATGAAAATTCTATTTCTCTACAAAAAGTTGACATTCTTCCTGATGAAGAAAATGACCCAGAACTTCATTATTATCAAATTAGCGGATTAAAAGACAAAACGGTGGAAAATTCCATCAACAACCAGATAAAAGAAATGGCTCTTCGTTTGTCGCAATGTTTCTCATCTGAGGAATATCAAAACTGCGAGCTGTATCAAACCATTTTTGCTAATTTTGCTAATGTTCTTTGCTTTGAAATATATGCAACAGCAGAAACCCACACATTAAATGAGTTTGGAACTCCTTATTCTGAATCAAAAATAGAATATCATGCATTTAATCTCGCAGACGGAAGTGAGATTAAGTTTCAAGATTTATTTATGGATGACACCGATATTATTGCCATTCTATCTTCAGAAATATATGAAGATTTAATGTGGGACAGCAAGTACATGAATATGCCAGAAGATGGAGATTATGCTACTTATTGGGATAGTATTACAGAAAAAATTGATGAAACTAAATTAGTTGCTGGAGTTAAAAAATTGTCAGATACTATTCGTGATGGTACAATTCCTTTTTACTTTACACCACAATATATCTGCATTACGGGAGATACTTATCTATCACTAGATATGGAAAAATACATTTCTGATATTGCTATCTATACTAGATTTTTAACGGAAGATTCTATTTATGAAGACGATACCTTAGGCACTAAAGGATTATTTAACTTCTCAATACGTGAATTTTCAGACGATATTCTTTTATGGGATTGCTACGGTCCACAAACCGATAACTTATTTGTTGATGGCAAATTAATTAATTGGCTTGAAAAAGAAAACGAAAATGCTATCTACAGGCAAATTTATCAAAACATTGTTTCACTAGCCGAAGAAGATAAAGAAAATGAAATTACTTTTGCTAATAGCAATCCTTCTAAAAAAATATATACCGGATTTGCTTATACACTTACTTCTTATGGCACTGATAATAGGCTAATTACTGTTGAGAAAAATTATGAAAGATATGTAATGGACGCTTCATACTATGACGAAATATTTTTAGATATTCTTGCACGAAGTTATCGAAACGATACGCGCGATGGTGGCATCAATGATATCATTTATATTTATTATGAAGAAAATGCTCCTATTGAAGAAACAAGGAATTCTACTACTTATTATTATAGCAAGAAAAATGGTAAAGAGATAAAAGAAATTAGTGATTGTTTCATAGACGGATATAATTATGACAGTCTCTTTAGAGATGTATTTTTGCGAAATATGCTCAATGAAAAAAGAGCGCAAGAAAATCTTCCGGCTATTACTGATGAAGAATTAGAAAAACAATATCAAAACACAAGATTTGTTTTTGATGGATCGGGCTATGGTATCTATGTACTTAATGACGAATTAGGTTATACTAGCTATGAAGAGATTTCTTATTATTATAGCAACTATAAAATTTTGTTTAGTGATTTAAATGAAGATTACTTAAATATATAAAGGAGGATAAAATTATGAAAAAAGCATTAACCGCAATTGGTATTTTAATATTTGTAACTGTAGTTGTATTAGGTTGTGTATGGGCTTATCGTTACTTCACAAGCGATACACCAAATATTGATGATGAAAATCCTATAGTTGATAATTTAGAAAAAGAACCTATTTTCACAAAAGAAAATTATCCAAAAGTAGATGCTTCACTTGCTACGCAACCATTAACAAATGCATTTAAAGCAAACTTCACCGCTACACCAATTGATGAAATTGAAACAGATTATACAAATACTCACCCAGGTTATTTAAGATTAATAGATGGTGAAGTTGATTTAATCGTAGTAACTTCTCCTTCTGAAGAAGAATTAGCTTATGCTGCTTCAAAAGGCGTAGAATTAGAAGTAATTCCAGTTGTTAATGAAGCTTTTGTATTTTTAGCAAACAAACAAAATCATGTTAATGGATTAACCTTAAAACAAGTTCAAGATATTTATTCAGGAAAGATTACAAATTGGAATGAAGTTGGTGGAGAAAATAGTGCTATTATTCCTTATCAAAGGCCAACAAACTCAGGAAGTCAAACTGGCATGCTTGATTTAGTTATGAGAGATATACCAATGATTGCACCAACCACAGAAACATTTGAAGAAACAATGGCAGGTTTAATCGAAGCAATCGCAGATTATGATAATTCAAAAGATGCACTAGGATATTCATACTACTATTATGCAACAACAATGTATTCAAAAAATAGTGTAAAATTACTTGCTATTGATGGTGTAGAACCAAACTTTGATACAATCAAAAATAATGTATATCCAATTCAAACTGCTTATTACATTGTAATTAACAAAGCTACCCCAGAAGATAGCAACACAAGAAAATTAGTTAATGCAATGTTATCTCAACGAGGACAACTAGTTGCTAAAGATGCCGGCTACGTGCCAGTAAACTAATAAAATATAATGAAAAATAAATAGTGAATAGTTGCTTGTGATTTGCTGTTCAGCCATTGCAGTAACTATTCACTATTTTTAATTCAATATTAACTTTTCACTATTCACTAAGATTTTCTAATATTGGGTATCCTGTTTCCGCATCTAGTGTCCATTTTGATAATTCTATATAATCTTCATCTTCTTCATGCTCTAAATTATATGTGTTTACATATGAATTTAAAATATCTACAAATTCTTGACTTTGCATAAATGATAATGGATAAGCAGTTGAATTAACCACTTGAACTCTTGTATAACCACAAATTGGTATATCATCATCTTCTGCCCAATAACAATTTTCTATATATGTATTATCTCTTCCATACCCCGAAATTTCACCCTTATAAGTGCCATCTACAAGTTCGCCAACCGAATAGGAATTTATAACTTTCGCATTGTCAACTGAAAGGCTTCCAGCTATTCCACCACAAAAATATCCTTGCACTTTTCCAAAATTGCAACAATTAATTTGAATTTTTGTACTACCATTATTACAACCGCCTACCACACCACCTGCATAACCATTAACCCCTCTCGCAATAACATCAGCATAATTTACACTATTTGAAAGAGGTAAATTATAATAATCAATTACACCCACTATACCGCCAACATAATGTTCACCAATCACTTTTCCATAATTAGTACAGCCGTTAGCATTTCCTCTTGCTGTAATACCACCAACAGACTGCTTGCCTTCCACTCTTTCATAATTTTTTGAATCAATTACTGTACCAGTATCATTAATTCCACCTATACAATCATTGCCTATAATCGCTCCATAATTTTGACAATTCGTTACCGTTGCTTTATGACTAATACCCGCAACACAACTTGTTCCTGTTATTGTACCATAATTCTGGCAATCTTCAATTTCACCTTTGGTATTAATTCCAAAAACATATTGTCCCCCCTCTATATTGCCATAATT
>CANQLS010000108.1 GCA_947624765.1 uncultured Clostridia bacterium | reverse complement strand
TCATTTCTTAATATCTCAAAATCATATATATTATTTTTATTATTGTCTAATTAAAATCGCCATAAATCTACATTGAAATTTACATTTGATGAATTATAATATTCAAATAGATATAAACAAATCGAAAATTTAGATGTATTTTCTCCAAATGTGCTATCTTTATAATATTTAGGTTTTCTTTATTTCCAATATTTAATTAATCGTATATTTTTTATACAGATAGATACAAATATCATAAAGAAAGTTTAGAGAAAATGCTTGAATGTTTATAAAATTTATGTTAAAGTAAAAATAATAGCTTGTAATGTCTTGTAGTAAGTGATTTAGGTACAGTTGTAGATGAAATAGGAGAAAAATATGTAAAATAAATATATTAAAAGTTGTACAATAATAATATCACTCATAAAAATATAAATGAAAGGAGAATAAAAAATGAGTTTAATATTAAAAAATGTATCAAAAAATTTCGGCACAAAAAAAGCTGTAAGTAATATTTCACTAACATTAGATAAACCTGGCGTATATGGCTTATTAGGAACTAATGGTGCAGGAAAAACAACAACAATTAGAATGTTACTAGGAATAATTAAGAAAGACACAGGAGAAATCACTTGGAAAGGAAAAGAAGTAGATAGAAAAAGAGTAAATTTTGGTTATCTACCAGAAGAAAGGGGTATATATCCAAAAACAATTATAAAAGACCAATTATTATATTTTGCAAACTTAAAAGGAATGAAAAAAGCAGATGCTGAAAAATCAATACAACATTGGGCAAAAGTATTAAAGGTTGAAGAATACTTAAATATGACAGCAGATAAATTATCAAAAGGAAATCAACAAAAAATTCAATTTATGACTGCAATAATACATGATCCAGAATTAGTAGTTTTAGATGAACCTTTTAGTGGTTTAGATCCAGTTAATACAGAAATAATTAAAAATGTAATAATCGATTTAGTAAAACAAAATAAATATATAATAATGTCAGCTCACCAAATGACTACAATTGAAGAATTTTGTAGTGATATCGTAATTATGAATAAAGGAAAAGCAGTATTACAAGGAAACCTAAAAGAAATAAAAGGCACATACAAAGTAAATAGAGTTGAAATAGATGTAAATAAAGACATAACTCAAATAATCAAGGATTTAGGCCTAGAAATTGAAATGGAAAAAAATAATCAATACAAAATTAAAATTGAAGATGAAGAAATAGCTCATAAACTTTTAGATAAAATAATAGCAAATAAGATACAAGTAAATAAATTCGAAATACAAAAGCCAACACTAAACGACATATTTATAGAAAAGGTAGGTGGATAAAATGAAAGATATAATAACAGTATCAAAATTTACTATGAAAGAAATGATGAGAAGAAAATCTTTTATAGTAACAACTATTATTTTGATGATAATAATTGTTATAGGTTTTAATGTACCAAAATTAATTAAATTCTTTTCAAACGACAGTGGAGAAATGTTACAAGGTGAAAAAATAATAATTTCAGACAGTAAAAATATTTATGAAGGAAAGTTAGATAAATTAAATGAACAACAAAATGAATTAGAATATAAAATAGAAATAAATCCATGTTCATTTGATGAAATCAAAACAAAGATAAATAATGACGAAATAAAAGCTGGATTAATAATAGAAAAAAATGGAGATAATATATTGTTTAGATATATTGTAAATGATACAATGGCTACAATTCCACAAAATTTAAATGAGGCTCTACAAAAATTATATACTAATACTAAAATTGAAACTGAGAAAATTCCTTATGCGCTTAATAGCAAATTACCCAATAGTATAGTAATAAAAAGTGCAGAAGAAGTAGATGAGAGATTTCATGCTAGATATGCTTGCAAAGGAAAAACGTATCGATACTTAATTAATATGAATGAATTTCCATCAGCATTAAATCGTTATAGAGAATTTCATGTTGGAAAAAAATTAAATTTAGAAGCGATGAAAGAGGCACTTAAATATTTTGAGGGAACACATGACTTTAAAGGCTTTAAATCTTCAGGAGGAAACGAAAAAAAAACAACTGTAAGAACTATTTATAAAACATCTTTAATCGAGAATGATGGAATTGTTGCAGTAGAATTATCAGGCGATGGATTTTTATATAATATGGTAAGAATTATTGTCGGAACTATTGTGGATGTTGGTTTGGGAAAGATTAATGCAAAAGATATTCCTAATATTATAGAATCACAAGAAAGAAGTAAAGCTGGAAAAACATTACCACCACATGGATTGTACTTAGTGGAAGTGAAATATTAGACAATAAATTAATAATAGTGAATTTGCTAAAGGACTTAGTAAATTCACTATTATTTTTGCATTAAGATTTTTTTCCTTTATTTAATTTTTGCAAATACTCTGCTCTTTGCTTTTGTTCTTCTGGTGTCATCCATGCATCAAAAGTTGCGATAAATTCACCATATTCTGTGCTATCTTCGATTATCCCTTTTTTCTTGGTGTGAATTCCGGCATTATCCAATCCTAGTTTGTTCATCTTATCTCTATTATTCATAAACAAAACCTCCTAATACTTAATATTATTAGGAGATTTCTATTTGTTATACCATTATATATTAAAGTTTTCTAAAAACGCCAGCTACTTTACCCAAAATAGTGCAAGTAGGAACAATAATTGGTTGCATAAAACTATTTTGAGGTTGCAAACGAATATGATTTTTTTCTTTATAAAAAGTTTTTACTGTAGCTTCATCTTCAATAAGAGCTACTACTATATCTCCATTTTCTGCGGTGTTTTGCTTTTTAACAAGCACTAAATCTCCACTTAATATTCCAGCTTCAATCATACTATCACCACGAACACGAAGCATAAATGTTTCAGAATTTCCTACAAAATCAACAGGTAAAGGAAACGAATCTTCAATATTTTCTACTGCTAAAATAGGCATTCCAGCAGTTACCTTTCCTACAATAGGTACATCTACCATTTCTTTAGAAGTATAATAATTTTTATCTTCATTATTGTGTGGCTCTTCGCCTACAATAGTGATAGTTCTTGGTTTTAAAGAAGCTTTATTTATAAGCCCATTTCTTTGTAAACGTGCTAAATAGCCATGCACAGTTGAGGTAGACTTTAATCCTAATGCTTTACAAATATCTCTAACAGACGGTGCATAACCATCTCTACGAATACACTCTTTAACATATTCTAATACTTTTAATTGCTTTTCAGTTACTCGCACATCATTAATATTAGTAATTTTATTCTTAATTTTCTTTATATTTTTCGTTTCTTTCATTAAAGCAACACCCCTTTAAAAATCTTCTAACCAAAGAATATCACAAATATTCGTTCTTGTCAAACAAAAGTTCATATTTATATCAGCCTTTGCAAATTTTAACATTGCTAAAATAAAAAATATATGGTATAATAAATCGTAGCAAACACATGGGGATGTATCGGTTTCGACGGTTATCTAGAAGTGTAAATAGCGAGTGATGGATTCTCGTGGGCCATCTAAAAAACGAGAAAAAAAATAATTAACGATAATAAGTTAGCTTTAGCTGCCTAGATGCGGCTACGTTCGACCTAGTGTGCCACTTGGCTAGTATCGGGCGAAAAATAAAGTGGAAACGAAACTATTTAAGCTTTGCGATAGTGGGTACTTTATGAAGCTACCAAAATGAAAAGCCTGTTTGTTGGCGTTTCATAGCGGGAATCTAAAATAACAAACTGCACTCGGAGAAGTTTATGTGGAAGGGTATTCGGACACGAGTTCAACTCTCGTCATCTCCACCAAAAATGAAAAGACGGCAATCATTGTCGTCTTTTTTTAAAATAATATTCTACAATTATGTCTGTGCGGTTGTAGCGGCGGCCAGTGGCCGCCATAAAAAGTATTTTTTGTGAAACGGTTGAATTGCTATAGTAAGTAAGATATAATTTCTTTGATAATTTACGTGAGGAGGAAATTAATAAGATGAAGAAAATCATTACCGTTTTGATTGTACTTTTATTACTAGGAGGCGTTGCTTTCTATTTTATAACGAATTTTAATTCGGTTAAAACACTAAGTAATGTAGAAACTGCAAAACTTGCAACAGAATCTTTTTTAGATATTCTTGTTAATATTGAAGAATATCCTACCGATGCTATAAAAGAAGACAAATTATTGGAAGCTGCTATGCGTATTGCAAGAGAATTAGATTTAATACAAACGGAAACTGAACCAATATATACAGAATATGTTCCAAGAGAGACAATTCATCAGATTATTGAGGAATTAACAGGAGAAAAACGCGAAACACCAATTATAGAAGAAGATTTTTATTATTTGTATAATGAAGAAAAAGACTATTATTATATTGTGCCAGTTGGAACAGACTGGACTCACTTTGGAACGTTAAAGAATGCTACTAAAAAAGGAAATACTTATGAGATACATTGTACTGTAGAAAGTGATGATTATAATGGTAATGGAGTTGTAGTTTATGATGATGTCAAGGTTGTATTGAAGCGTGATACAAAGAACCAATACATTAAATATAAGTTAATGAAAATTGAAATGCCTGAATATATTGAACCTAACGAATATAATCCTGTTGAGGTAGTTGAATTTGGTACAACTGAACAAAATAGAGCAATGTTTGCTTATTCATTTACACCAAAGAATTATGATAAGACAGTTTTTCTGAATTTTGCAATCCATGGATTTGAGGATAATTATGATAAAGACGGGCAAGTGTTAGTTGATATGGCAAACCAGTTGATTCAATATTATACAGAAAATCCAGAGGCTTACAGAAATACAAGACTTATAGTTGTTCCGTGTGCAAATCCAGATGGCTTAGAGGCTGGCACGACAAATAATGGATTTGGACGTTGCAATGCAAGTGGAATTGATTTAAATAGAGATTTTGATGCTGAGCATAAAGTTTTTACAAATGCAAGAAATAAAACATTAGAACCATTTTCAGCAGTAGAATCAAAAGCGTTAAGAGATTTAGTATTAGAAAATGATGTAGATGTTTTAATAGATTTTCATGGTTGGCTTAACATGACAATTGGCGATGCTTCTTTAGCTGAAATTTTTGAGGAAGAAATGAATTTAAAGCATAAAACAGAATTTAATTCAAACTGTAATGGATATTTTTCATATTGGGCACATTTAAAAGGGGCAGAGTCATTATTAGTAGAATTTAAAGACGAAAACATTTCCTTTGACAAATTGGTTGATGCTTTAGATAAAATTATATAAAACTGTTGACAGATTTGAAATTCTGTAGTAAAATAAACACGTATCTCGTCACTGTGATATTCAAATTTCAATTATTTTTGAGAAATTTTTTGATGGTGCCTGGTTGGAGGTCATTCAATATTGAATGATTGGGTTTGAGCCCCAACACCATCGCTATGCACGTGTTTATGCG
>CANQLS010000107.1 GCA_947624765.1 uncultured Clostridia bacterium | reverse complement strand
AATCATTTTTATTTGATGCATTTGATAGATTGAATAATATGGGAATTTTACGATATAAAAGAGAAGAATGTTTCACTCCGGTAAAGAATAAAGAAGGAGCAGATAGCCCTGAAACTGCTAGAAAGATGTATGAAGAGTATTATCATTTAAGATAAAGGAGGAGAAAATATGTGGATTGCATTGACACTAATTTTAGTGGTTACAATTTTGCATTATTTCTTAGGGGCAAAATTATTTATGCTACCTAAAAATCCAGAATATTACCGAAATGTAAAAAATATTAATACAATACATAAACCTGAAATTGCTCCAGACCCACAATATATTTTATTATTAACATTAGTTGCGGGTATTGCTATGGGACTTTTTATAGCGTTAGTAGATAGATATCATTTAGGTGATTGGTATAACGTTATATTTATACTTCTTATAACTTGCTTATATGGAGTTGAAATTTCAAGAAGAATTCGTTTAACAGATAATTCACTTGTTTTAGAAAAAGCATTATCTAAAACTAAAGAAATACCTTTAGACGATATAGAAGGTATGTATTTATATAGTTATGGTAAGAAATTTATGAAAAGACATTCATTTACCACAAAGTTAGTTGTAGCAACAGATAAAGAGAAAATAAAATTTACAATTTCGAGTTTAAATAATAAAGCAATTTTAAACATGATGAAAAATAATTTCGGAATTGAAAATTATAAGATGTATATAGTGAAATAGGTATAGAACCCTCTGTTTTTGGAAAAACTTACAATATAGTTTGAAAACAGGGGGTTTTTGTATGGTTACTAAACTTGGAAAAAATGTAGTGTGCATTAAAGATATTCCTTCAAATCTAATTGAAGAAGTTTTTTTTATATTAAAAACAAATTGCAGTGAAGAGGAGCATAAAGATAAAAAGAAAAAAGAAGTTATCATGTCTGAAATCAACGATATAATAAAAGAATATGCTCTTAAATTTCAAAATGAGAGAGAGCAGGAAAGAAAAGCTGATATAGAAAATAAGAATAAATTAAAAAGATTAAAAGTAAGAAGTTTTTGGATTGCAGTAGCATTTGCTATTAGTTGCATTTTTGCTGCAATTATTATTAAATAAATTAAAATTTCATCTTTAAAATTTTGCATAAAACTCCATGCCTGTACATAGAGTATAGTGAACAGTTGCTATGGAAAGGGATGGTTTTGAAGATGGAATATACTATAGACAGAAGTAGCTATCGTAGGCATAGTGAGATAGAAAAAGAAGATGATGATGAGACAAAAAAATTCGGACATAAGTTAATAAAAAAGTTGGCAATTCAATCAATAGCGAGTATACTAATTATTTTAATGGTATTTGCTCTTAAATTATTTAAAGTACAAAATGCAGTAGAATGGATTAACCAAGAAGCAAAGAAAGATGTTCCACTTCCTATATTATATGAAAGTGCAAAAACAAAAATATTAGAGCTATATGCTAAAATACAAAAAAATGATGAAGAAAAACAAAATGTTGAAAACGAAAATTCAGGCGAATTAGATGAATTAGAAGCGGCATCGTCAATTCAAACAGATATTTCAACTGAACCAATTTATGAAAGTGCAGTAGAAGGCGTAAATCAATTATCAGAAGATGCAAAGTATGTAAAAGAAAATTATAAATTTATATATCCAATTAAAGGGCAAGTAACGTCAGGATTTGGTGTAAGACAAAGTAGTAATCCTATAGTTACGCCATATCATTCTGGAATTGATTTAGCAGCTAATACAGGAACAAAAATTCAGTCAGCATTAAGTGGAACTGTTATAAAAGCTGAAACGAATGAATCTTATGGCAAGCACATTATGATACAAACAGGAGATTTAATTTTAGTGTATGCTCATTGTTCAAAATTAAATGTGAAAGTTGACCAAAAAGTTAAGCAAGGCGATATAATAGGCGAAGTTGGAAGTACCGGTTGGGCAACAGGACCGCATTTGCATTTTGAAATAAGGCGAGATGATAGATTAGTTAATCCGGCAGATATTTTGAATTTTGAAGAATAGAGGAAAAAATGTGTATTAAATTACATTTTTATTTAATAATTTGGCTTGTGTATTTATATGGAGCTCATAAGTTAAAAACATTTCTTCTTTTTTATTTATTTGCTTTACTACATGAAATTGCACATATAATAATAGCTATATTATTGAAAGTAAAAATAAAAGAAATTCTGCTTTTGCCTGTAGGAGTTTGTGCAAAGTATGATTACATAGAACAAAAAAAGAAAGAAATTTTAATAGCGGTCGCAGGACCGCTATTTAGTATTATAATGGCATTATGTATAAATGATACATTGCTTAGGAATATTAATTTTGTGATAGCCATATTAAATTTAATACCTATATATCCATTAGATGGTGGCAGAATATTAAGAGGAATATTAGATTATAAGATAGGATACAAAAAAAGTGTTGTATATTGTCATATGATTTCAAAAGGAATATTAATGATAATAACAATATTAGCAGTTGCTTTGTTAGTGTATTTTCATAACGCTTCACTTTTATTCTTATCAATTTATGTATTTATGCTAATAGAGGAAGAAAATAAAAAAGAAAGAATTAGAGAAACATTGTATGAAATTATAGGAGATAATTAAAACGAGAAATGAATAGTGAATAATTGATTTGTGCATTCATATAGCTACACTATTGCTTAGTAAGTAATTACTGTAATAGTGATAAACTTCATTTATAGTATTGACACGCGTAATACTTTGTAATACAATAGAATAAGAAGGGAGTTGATAGATGATATGACTATATCGGTAAGATTAAATGATGAAACACTAGAATTGGTGAAAGCTTATGCTAGTATGAATAATATTTCGTTATCTGATTTGATTAGAAATGCTTTAATTGAGAAAATAGAAAGTGAATATGATTTAGAATGCTATAACAAAGCTATGGAAGAATACAAGAAAAATCCAAAAACATATACATTAGATGAAGTAAAAAAGGAGCTAGATTTATAGTGAGATACAAATTAAAATTTACAGAAAAAGCGATAAAACAATTAAAAAAATTAGATAAATTGACAGCAACATTAATTGTTGGATGGTTAGAAAAAAATATAGAAAATTGTGAAAATCCAAGACAGCGTGGAAAAGGTTTGATAGAAAATAGGTCAGGACAATGGCGATATAGGATAGGTGATTATAGAGTCATTTGTGAAATCAATGATAGAGAAATTATTGTTTTAGTTTTAGAAATAGGACACAGAAACAATATTTATAAAAGTTAAAGTTACTGAATAACGGTTTTAATTTAGATAATTTTTCAAAACTATTGTTGCTGTAACTGTAGCGGCGGCCAGTGGCCGCCATAATGAAAAAGTATTTCTTTTTGTAAAATTTATTGTGATAGAATAAAATGAAAGATTTTCTTTAGTCGCTTCAGACACACGCAAAAATTTTTTGAAAATTTTTGCTAACTCGCTTGGTAAAGAAAAATCTTTCATTTTATATATTTATTTTGTTGCATTTGACCAATGGCTGTCTTTTTGAAACAGACATAATTTCGGAGAATTATTTAGGATAACCCCATATCTATTAACAATAATTATTTTTACAAATTTCTGCTATTGCAAACTTATTTGCTAATTGTTATAATTATATTTGAAAGGGCGAAAATTGAAAAATAATTGGACAATTTAATCACAAATTTATCTTAATTAGGTTTGTGAAAAAATTGTTTCAATTCTTTTTCATTTTGGATTGTGCTTTCAGAGAGGAATGAGATAAGTGATGATGAAAACAAAAGAAAAAGGTTATACGTTGGTAGTTTTAATTGTAACAATAGTTGTGGTTATAATTATTTCTAGCGTTGCAATTTCTAAAATCAATGTTGCTCAAGAAGACAGAAAAATTAATAACTTTATTTATGATATAAATGCAATCGAGGAGGTCACCAAACAATATTATTCTAACACAGGCACAATTCCAATGGTGGAAAAGGTTAATATACCGCCTGAAATAAAATCACAATTTGATGAAAATGACGGTGAAAACTATTATTCATTAGATATTGAAAAACTAGGATTATTAGGTATTCATGAACCAAATGAAACATATATTATAAATGCTGCTAGTTTAAAAGTATATATGCTAAAAGGCATTACATATAAGGGAAATACATATTATACAGTAACTGATGAACTTATGGGAAAAACAGATAAATATCAATCTCAAAATATTAATATTTCCTATGTAAAGTCTACTAGCAATTGGACAAAGGAAGTAAAGATAAAAATTAATTTGCCAAACGTAGAAGATGTTGATGGCTGGGCGTTTAAATGGAATAAAGGTCCGAAAGACATTGAATTTTTCCAAACTGGCGGAACATCATTTGAATATGAAGATACTTTTAAAGTTAGTGAAAACGGCGTATTTTCAGTATATGTAAAAGATAATACAGGAAAAGAAAGCATTAAAAATATCATTATATCAAATATAGATGATATTTGTCCAAGATATGAAATAGATAACGATAATTTAATCTTAATTGATGCGGAAACAGGCATTAAAGACGTAAGATATAAGCTTAGAAGCGTATATGAAGAAAACAAAAAGAACTTTGAGGATGATGAAATTTTGGAAGCTTACCTTTCAGGCGGAAAAGGAGATACTATTCAAAGTTTAAAAACTGACATTTTAACATATACGCAGCAAAGTAAAAATTACATAGATCAAATTAGTAGTCTGCAAGAAACACTGGACACAATTCCAGCAGAAAACATAACCGAGCGTGAACAGTATATTAATTTAATAGGGCAAGTACAACAAAATTTAGAAATATTAGAAAGTACATATTCTCATATTTTAGATGATGATATTAAATATGTATTATATGTAGAAGATTATGCAGAAAATGCAACGGTTATAGTAGAGGATATCTTAACACTGGGCAAAATCAAGCAAGCATTTAATTTGTTAGGGGGAGATATTCAGATTCCAGAAGTTTCGGTGGGAGAGATTACCTATACCGAAGCATTAACGAGTGATATCGAAGGTAATGAAGTAGCGGGAAAAGATTTGGCACCAGGTACCATTTCTTATATACAAATCAAGGCTTCGCAGGAAAATGGAACTGTATTGATTACACCATCAGTACCATATGCCATAACTAAAAATGATACATATGTATTTACGTTAAGAGGAAGCGGCGGTAAAACAAAAACGGTTCGTGTGGTAGTAGATAACTATTTAGAAGTCGATGACGACGCAGAATGGACCGAGTTTCATGAGGCGATTCAAGTAGATGTACCAGACGGCAGTATTCCTGTTGTTTATGATGAGGAAAATAAGCATTGGGAGATTGCTGACGAAAGCGATCATTGGTATGATTATCGCGATACGCATAGACAATGGGCCAACATCATTACCGTGAAAGATAGTGTGAGAGACTTGTATAAAAAGAAGGC